>JAKBCS010000187.1 GCA_021807595.1 Planctomycetota bacterium
TTTCGGAACAGCCTCGAAGCCCCTCTCCCCCTGTACTCAGGGGGTGAGGGGGCGAGAAGCCACGGAAAGATGCACCCCTCACCCCCAGCCCCTCTCCCCTGAGTCCAGGGGAGAGGGGAGCTTTCGGAACAGACTCGAAGCCACGGAAAAATGCCCCCCTCACCCCCAGCCCCTCTCCCCTGAGTACAGGGGAGAGGGGAGCTTTTGGAACAGACTCGAAGCCCCTCGCGGCTCTTCATCCCCGCCTTAATTGAAAGCGTTTTCTCTTGCCATAGGAGCCAATCGGTGCGATACATGGGGAACGGGACAAATCAACGATGTGCGGGAGAGAGCCATGCAAGATGTAGTCGGTCTGATTCTGGGCGGCGGGCGCGGAACGTCGCTGCACCCCTTGACCAAACACCGCAGCGAACCGGCGGTGCCTATCGCCGGCAAGTATCGCCTCATCGACATCCCGTTGAGCAACTGCATTAACAGCGGCATCACCCGTCTTTACGTTGTCACGCAGTTTCTCAGCGTCAGTCTGCACCGCCACATCGCCAACACCTACAAATTCGATCCATTCAACAACGGTTTTGTCGAAATCCTCGCCGCCCAGCAGACCAACGAGACCGCCGACTGGTATCGCGGCACGGCCGATGCCATCCGCCAAAACCTTCGCTACCTGCAAAGCGAACGCGCCAAGTACGTCGTCATCCTGTCCGCCGATCAACTCTACCGCATGGATTTCAACGATTTGATTCAGACTCATCGAGTCAGTCGAGCCGCCGTTACTCTCGCCGTCGCCCCAGTCGCCCGCCAACAGACCGCACGCTTCGGCATCGTTCGTCTGAACGAACAAAATCGCATCGTCGAAATGGTGGAGAAACCCACGACCGATGGGCAACTCGAGCATCTGCGCGCTGCGCCGGCCTGGCTGCAAAAGCGCGGCCTCGCCGATTCCGGACGCGATTACCTGGCCAATCTCGGTATCTATGTCTTCGATTGCGAGGTGCTTTACGATCTGCTGGCGGGGCAGCCGCAAGCCACCGATCTCGTCACCGAGATTCTCGCATCCAGTCTGTCCACGCACACCATCCAATCGTACCCATTCGATGGCTATTGGGAAGATGTTGGCAGCGTCCTGGCCTACTTCGAGGCCAATCTCGCCCTCACCCGACCGTCGCCCCCGTTCGATTTCCACAGCCCCGAAGGTGTCATTTACACGCGCATGCGCAACCTACCGGCCTCGCGCGTCCAGGGCGCTCACCTCGAACAGTGTCTCGTCAGCGACGGTTGCACCATCGGTTGCGGCACACAGATCGAGCGCTGTGTGATCGGCATCCGCACGCGCCTCGGACAGAACGTCGTATTGCGCGACGCCATCGTCAATGGAGCCGATCGCATCGAACTGGAGCGCGACCGGCTGCGCAATCGTCAGTTGGGCATTCCCGATCTTGGTGTCGGCGACAATTCGCTCGTCGAGCGCGCCATTCTCGATAAGGATTGCCGCATCGGTGCCAATGTGCAAATCGTCAATCGCCGCCAACTGCAACAGGAAGAACAAGACAACTATGTCATCCGCGACGGCATCGTGGTGATCCCCAACGGCGCGATCGTCCCCGACGGTACGATTATCTGAGCATAAATCCGATTCCGCCTCGGACATTCCTCTCGTTCCCACGCTCCCGCGTAGGAACGAGGGACTCGGCCTCAGCGAAATCGGCAGGGAATTACGCAATCACGCGGCTCGCGTTTGATTGAGGCCACGCAAACGAGTTGCCCGAGGAACCGAGGATAATGCCGTCGTCGAGCGAATCGACCAATCGTGGTACTCCAAGGACAGGTTCGGACTGTAAAAGGGATCGCCCGAATCCAGCACGTCGCTCCACTTCTCCACGAAGAGATTGATCTCGGATTGAAATCGCGCTTGCTTCTCAGGGGTATCCTCAAAGCCACGCGACAGCGACTCAAAATGATATAATTCAGAATAAGGGGTCCAAATTACAAGATAGTCTTGTTGTCGTAGCTTGAGGCAATAGTCGATGTCGTTAAATGCTAGTACAAATCGCTCGTCGAGACCGCCAACCTTGTGGTATGCAGTGCGAGGCGTCATCAGGCAGGCTGCCGTGACAGCGCTCAGATTGTGAACCATTTGTAACCGACGCATGTAGCCCGAATCGTTGGGAGGGAATGCCACTCCTATGTGGCCGGCAATCCCACCTAGTCCAATAACGACCCCGCCGTGTTGAATCGCCCCATTTGGATAATAGAGCTTGGCACCGACGGCACCAACGTCGTTGCGTACGGCGTGTTCGAGCAGCGACTCCAACCAATCTCGGTTGATGACCTCCATGTCGTTATTTAGAAAAAGCAGCATTTCTCCAGAAGAATGTTGTACGCCGAAGTTGGTGGCCGCGGCATAGTTGAACGGCCGGTTCCAGGGAACGATACGAACTGCGGGATCTTTCGACGCCTCGGCATAGTACGCGAACGTTTCCGGATCTCGGCTATTATTCTCGACGATTACGATTTCGTAGTTCTTATATGTGGAATGCGCGATCGACTCCAAACAAACTCGGAGTACGTCGGCGTGGTCCTTATTCGGTATAATCATGGAAACAAACGGTCGGCGCGGCATCCGATGAACGATCCGATAGCAATCGTTCGCTCCGTCCCGTTGCACGCTACCGTCTATTTGGCAGCGCGACAGGTGTTCGCGGATCGCTTTCTTGGCAGCTTCCCCCGCATACGGCTTGGCGTCCACCGAGCCGGCGACCGAGCCGGAGTGCGAACGCCAGTGGTAGAGAACCTTAGGGATATGGACAATTTGATTGGCTTGCTCCGTGCAGCGCAGAACCAGATCGTAGTCCTGAGAACCATCGAAACCCGTGCGGAAACCTCCTACTTTTTCGATGAGCTTCTTGTTCGCGGCGATGAGATGACAGATATAATTCACGCTTCTCAGGGTATCCGGAGCCCACGCCGACTTGAAATGCGGGTCAAATCGATGCCAACCCTCTCGAGAAATCTTATCCTCGTCGCTATAGAAAAAGTCGCCGTCGGGATGAAGGTTTATGGCATTCACTATTTCAAAGAGCGCGAACGGTGGCAATGCGTCGTCGTGGTCCAAGAGCGTTATAAATTCGCCCTGCGCCATGTCCAGCGCGGCATTCGAATTTCCCGCAATTCCGAGGTTCTCAGAAAGAAGCTTTATCTTAATGCGATTATCGCGCTCGGAATAATACTTCAACACTTTCTGTACGAGGGAATTCGCACTTCCACCATCGGCGATGCACAACTCCCAGTTCGCATACGACTGACTTCGCACCGACTCGATTGTCGCCAGTAAAAACGGTATAGGAGTGTTGTAAGTCGGCATGGCGATGCTTATCAGCGGTTCGATGGGAAAACGAACGCCCCGCTGTTCCGATGTCTCGTTGAGAGTCGGCTCATTCGCTTCGATCCATTCTCGGTAACACTCGCCCAGCCCTACTTTGTCGAGGCGAAAAATGGCGGGCTTCGATTCGAGGAATCTCATGATCGCCAACCATCCGGCCGCTCGAATGAACCCAGACTTGGCAACCAGTTTTCGATGAATTCGACAAGCGGTCTTGTATAAGAACGCGCCGATTCCCTCGGACGCCAATACCTGGATACCCCGTTTGCTCAGTCGCGACGCTCTTTGACTAATCGTTTTTTGGTGAGCTTGCTTTTGTAGATTGTAGTGGCCGGTATCACGAGGGCGGGGCATCTTCTCCAACTCTTGGATTCGTTCCTCCATCTCGAATTTCGCCGCTCGACTCTCCACCGAGAGCATTTTGAGCAGTGAGGACGCCCAACTGAGTTTTTCCCGCAATTCCTCAACGGTCTGCTCCGGTCGCAAGGTGGACCGAAGAAGAATCCTCCGCAGCGAGGCTTTACTCACAAAGAGTTTGATTCGTAATCTTCTCGCCTCCGATTTGAGGGCGCGAACCGCTCGCTCGTTCTCCGTTATCTCCACTCGAAGTGTGTCAATCAGCCTTCGAGGGTCCACTTTTCGAGCCTCCATGTTCCCGTTCTCCATTTGAATCCTACCCCGCGCATCCATCCGCAGGCCCCCGTGCTTCAATCGACAGACAATTCGGTTGTTGGTTCGATTTCAAACTCTATTTTCGACCTTCTCCTCGCTATAGCCAACCGTTTTGCGAACCTCGCAATACTCGCATCATTTGCTATGAGAAGATCGTAGTAGTTCCGCCGCTGACTCAGGAGTCTCGGTAGTGTATTTAGGCCGTTCCCGGTAAAGACCTCAACATCGGCAGGCCAGGGCAGCGTCCGATCGACGCGCAATGCCGAGGTTTCGACTATTGGGTAGACTGTCACGAAGCAATTCAGTTCTCGAAGGCACCGAACCATCGCGACATCCCTCGACGCACGGAGGTCCGATTCCGCCCGTGTCAGGTAAAGTATTCGGAATCGGTCGTCGTGCGACCCGCGCGCCCACAAGCGCGGTGTGGTGGACGGGCATTGGAACGCCAGCCAGTCGGCATGTTTTCGTGTGAAATAGAGATGATTGCGCCGGTACGAGGGAGGTATGAAAGACGGATTGTCGCTGCTGCCATTTTCGTAGTGTAGGATCATAACTTCGGGCAGATAGACCACGCGCCAACCGGCCCGCCATAAGCGGATGCAGTAATCGATGTCCTCAAAATACCCCACCACAAATGCCGGATCGAGTCTGCCCATCTTTTCAAACAACTCGCGGCGCGTCATAAGAAATGCGCCCGAACAATAGTCCACATCGCGCTGGAACAGATATTCGGGTGAGGCGGGATTGTCGCCGCGCCCATATTGAAACGCATCGCCCTCGCGCCAGACCGTACAGCCGGCTTCTTGCAAAGTGCCGTCGAGCAGAACGATCCGACCGCCGACAGCGCCAACGTCGTCATGCGTCGATAAATAGTTCATCGCTGCGTTCAAGCTATCGTCCAGCAATCGAGTGTCATTGTTGAGAAACAATAGATATTCACCGATGGCTGCCTCTGCCGCTCGATTTACTCCCTCGGCATAACCTCGGTTCCGAGGATTGCGGACGATCGTTGCGCCTCGAATGCTGTCCAATAGCCTCGGCGTTTCATCGCTACTAGCATTATCGACGAGTACGATTTCCGCCTTCACCCTTTCCAAATGCGGTTGTAGTGAGCGCAAACAGGAGAAGGTCAACTCGGCTCGATTGTACAAGACGAGCAGGATGCTCACGCGCGGTCTTGGAAAGCGAGGTAGGTGTAGTAGAGCGTGCGAGTCAAAATACTCCCTCAATTGGGCCTTCGCTTCCTGGGTGGCCCAGCCTTTCACATCCTCCTGGTTTTTTTCCATAACTGGCGAGCCATGTGCATTAATGCGGAAGATTGCACGGTAGACACATCGAGCCGACGCACTCTCACTTGGGCGAGGCCCTCTTCTTTCGGAAGAAGTATACATACTTCCATACAAAGTCCCTCCAGCGGTGCAATCGATTTACCAACCGCCATAGGGCCGACGATCGCATTCGGTGTAGTTCGTCTTCCAATCGCATGCGCAATTCGACGTACTCACAACGTATCGCGTTCAATCGATGTTTGTAAGCATTTAGGCTGGCTAGCGGATTGTGATAAGCGTGGACCTCGGTGGGATCGGCGAGACATGCCCCCACTTCCGGACTATTCTTGAGCACTTCAAGTACGAAACCCTTCTCCGTGCTAGGCCCGGACTCGGTCTCAATGATATAAAGCTGGCCCAAACACGATTTGTCGTTCGGATCGCAATCCGACTGCTCTTCGTTCGCATTTCCCGTCGTCATGGCAAGCAGTACAGGCTCGGAGGCCGAGGGTTCCAGAGGCCGCTCGGAATCGATCTTTGTGGAGAGAGTGGTAGTTGGCCGTTTCATCGATTCGCCCTCTCGTTTTTTGGCCTCTGTCAAAATACATAAGCGGCGCAAAATGCAGCCTCTCGCTCGGACGGCAATTTATCGAAAGGAGATACTAACGATTGCGGAAAATACGGTCAATGGCGTCTCAGGAACGCTTTTTGTACTCTCGACCACGGGATGCGGCAGTGCGGGACACCGGCGGTAACGGCTCCCCTGAATCTCCTCCTGGTTCGGTCGCGGAACGAGATTCTGTCGCACGTTTCGGCTACGGGTTGCGGTCGGGTTTGCTTAGCGATTGGAGGTAGGCGTAGAGATCGGCGAGGTCGCGGTCGTTGAGCCGGTCGAGGAGGCCGGTGGGCATGAGGGAGGTGGTCGTCTGGCGGCGTTCGCGGATCTGAGGATTGGTCAGGCGGAGGGTGGCGGCGGGGCCGGTTTGCAATAGCACGCTATCGACCGCCTCGTAGACGATGAGCCCCTGATACACCTTGCCGGTCGCGGTGGTGATTTGCGTGGTTCGATAGCGCGGCGACACATCCTTGCTCGGTTGGACGATGGCCGCGAATAGGTCGGCGCGGGAAAAGCGACCCGCTACGCCGCGCAGATCCGGTCCCAACGCCTGCCCTCCCGAATGACAGGCGGCACAACTGGCTTTGGTGAAGATCGAGCGGCCGCGCTCGGCGTCCCCCTTGCTCCAATCGACCGACGCCAAGCGCTTGGTCCAGGCCGGAACGTCCACGCCGTCCGAGTCGTTCAGCCGCGCCGCGCGCTCCGGATACGTTCGGCGAAACCAATCCTCGCAGGCCGAAGCCGTCGTCCACTTTTGTCCCGTTCGCCGCGAAAGATACGCCGTCAGTCGGTCGCGCACTTTATCCATCGCTTTTTCTTGCGGCAGATGGCGCAGGGCCAACAAGACGGCGAGAAATTCGTCCCGGTCGTGAGACCTTTCTGCCGCGGGCAACGGCAACTTCTCCAACGCATCGAGACAGAGCGACAGCAAATCGAGGCGCTGCGAACCGAGGCCGCCGAGGAAGCGCTCGCGATCCTCCAACTTCGGCTCGCGCGCCAGCTGCGACAGAATCGCATCGTCCACGCCCTGCTCGCCCCACAAACGCCGCAGCGTCGGAGCAACGCGCTCCAAAGGTAGCGTTCCGAGCAAAGCCACGACTTCGGCATTCCATGAAAACTCGGCATTGTCTTGGCTGGCCTTCAAAAGAACCTCGGCAGCGCGGCGGCGGTCGAAGCTGGGGCTGCGCGCGAACAGCACGCGGTCGGCGCGGCCGAAGGTTGGATCGGCGAGCAAAGTCGCATTGAGCGCGCCATCCTTACGCGCCAGCTTTGCATGGATCTCGGCGACGCGCAATGGCCAATTGGTATCGCGGTTCAGACGACGGCGCGCACACTTGCCATCCAGCGCCAACAGCGCCGCCGCCGTCCGCTTGGTCGTCGCCTCGCTACGCGGAGCGCGCAGCCGGGCCAGCACGATGAGATAATGAATGTCCTCGATCGGATCGGAGTCCGCCGTCAGACGGTCGGCGACATGGGCGAACGCGGCCGGATCGTCGTCTTCGAGCATCGCTAAAGTGCGCGATAGCTCTCGGTCCAGATCTGCATGTCCCGACGGGAAGGCGGCTTTCAGGTTCGTTCGCACCTCCTGCGGTACGGCGATGTCGCTGTTTCGGCGCGAATAGCCTTCCCAAACGGTGCCCTTCGCCTTCGCGGCCATCGAATCGCCCAAGGCCAATTGCACGAGGCGAGCCGCCTCCAAGCGCGTCTGAGGTGCGATGCCTTTATCGACCAACAAATGGGAGATCGCAAAAGTGGGCTGCGCCAATCCCCAGGTGATTTCGGCGAGCGGATCGTCTTGAGGCCGCTCGATTCGACGACGCTCACCGTCGTCGAGAGATGCCAACAGCCGCGCCGTCCGTTGTCGCAGACCCCGATCGGTCTCTCGACTGTTGGCGCGTATCACTCTCGCCCATTGGTCGAGCGTGATGCGATCCCGCCGGCGCGCGAGAACTTCGAGAGCGCGGCGGCGTTCGTGCAAATCGGCTACGAGCGCTTGCTCGACGAGGCGAGCCGGGGCGCGCACGGATTCCGCGCTTCTCCCTTCTCTGTCTTCTTGGGAGAGAGGAGAAGGACGCGATTCCGATCGCCCTTTGGCGTGGCGAATGCGATAGACCGCGCCGCGCGTTCCGCGCCCGCCGATGGAGACGTAGAGATCGCCCGTTTGGGGATGGACCGCTGCCGACGTGGGGGCGAAGCCGTTGTCTCCCGTTGCCTGCAGGAACACCTCCGGACGCGCGCGATAGGTTGAGCCGTGCCGCTCCAAACCCAAGTAGTAAATGCGCCCAAACGTCCAGTCGCACAGAAACAAACCGCCGCGATATTTCTCCGGAAACTGTGTGTGCCGATAGCAGACGAGTCCGGTGGGCGATCCGCGTCCTAAGGTGGCGACGGGCGCGACGGCATCGACGAAGTACGGCGGCATCCGCCACGTCTGAGCGCGTTGGGGACTTTCCCAGCCGTAATGCCCGCCCTCGACCACATGATAGCAGCGCGTTGGCTCGTACCAGGGAAGCGACACGCAGCGTTCGTTGTCGGAGTCGTAGGTAAAAAGATCGCCTTTGTCGTTGAAATCGAACGCATACGGATTGCGAAAACCGTCGGCGACGATTTCACATTCTTTCAGTTGGGGATCGAAGCGAAGTACGCAACCGGCCACGGGTTGACGGATTGGCGACTCCTTTCGAGTGGCGTGCTTGGCCGCGATGCCGGTGCCATTGCCACACAGAACGTACAGCCAGCCATCGGGACCGCGGCGAATGGCATGGGCGTCGTGTTCGCCTCCAGTTTTCAACCGATGGAGCAATTCCGGTGACCGCAACCGTCCCTCGCCCCCCGCCTCGCCATAGCGCCGCAGGCCGCCATCGCCCATGCAATAAAGAGTATCACCTTCCCAAAAGAGGCCCATTGCTCCGTCCTTCGGTGCGTCGGCGAAATCGAGCGCGCGATCCGCTCGGCCATCGCCGTTGTCATCGACGAGCAACCGAATGTAGCCGCGCCCGGAGACAACGACGCGCCCCTTGGGATCGAGCGTCAGGCAATAGATGTCGTTGGCCAGCGTGTTGTCGGCGAATTCCACGACCTCGAACCCGTCCGGCACGCGCAAACCGTGCAGCGGAGTCTGGGCGAGCGAAGTCGCGCCGACAAACACAAGGAGTGCGCAAACGGACGAGAAGTATCGGTACATGAGTCGAACACCTAGCTGAGAAGTCGGGCAGGACAGAGTTGATTATGCTGGAGCGACAAGCCGCCGTCAACAAAGGCCGACC
>JAKBCS010000041.1 GCA_021807595.1 Planctomycetota bacterium
ATGCTCGATGTGCTATCGGGCGGACGCCTCGTCGCCGGCATGGTCGTCGGCGGTGGCCCGGAATACTTCTCGTATCAACTCAATCCGACTCATGCCCGCGAGCGCTTCCGCGAGGCGCTCGATCTCATCATCAAGGCGTGGACGACGCCCGGCCCGTTTCTGTGGAACTCGAAGCATTATTTCTTCCGCTACGTCAATCCTTGGCCGCGACCGTTGCAGCAACCACATCCGCCCATCTGGATTCCGGGCGCGGGCAGTTTGGAAACCATCGACTTCGTGGCCCAGCGCCGCTACGCCTACATGGGCATACCCTATTTTCATATCGACACGTTTCGACGAGTGTTCGGCCTATTCCGCGAGGCGTGTACCAAGGCCGGATACGAGGCCGACCCCGGACAAATGGGCTGGGGCGTGCCGATCTACGTCGCCGAGACGGATCGGCAGGCGCGCGAGGAGTTCGAGCCGCACTTGTGGTATTTCATCCGCAATCTGCTCAAGAACATTTCGCTGGCTCCGCCGGGCTACACATCGGCGAAATCGGCGCTCTCCATTCTCCGCAATCGCGGCGCGTTTCTTGCCGATCAGCCGGATTGGGACGCCATCGAGAAGGGCGTCTTTGCCATCGTCGGCAGCCCGGAGACGGTGCGACAAAAAGTCAATCACTATCGTAAGGAACTGGGCGTCGGCGTGGTGCTGACCGGCTGTCAGACCGGCACATTGCCGCACGAATTGGCACGCAAAAGCATGGCGATGTTGGCCAAGGAGGTATTGCCTTATGTCCGCTGAGCAATTCAAACAGGAGCAGATTTTCGAGGAAGTCTGCATTTTCTGGCGAGAAGAGTTAGGGCTTGAAAAGCCCTTTAACCCGGATTCGCGCATTGACCACCATCTGAGTAACGACGATTTCTGGGAGTCCATCGGCCTCAAGGAAGAATACGACTTCGCGGACATCATTAGTGGACTTGAAGAGCGCTTTGGGTTCTCCTGTATCGATGAAGAATGGAATCGTGCTTTTGGCTTGTCTGTCCGAAGGCGAGAAGAATGGTTACAAAAGTTTGCTCCTCATTTCACCTTTCGGCGCTTGGTCGAGTTCATCGAGAAACATGTACAACCGATTTCCTTTGAGCCGATTTCCTTGCTCGGCAAGACGTGCCTGACCGCCGGCATCTTTCGCGGAATCGAGCAGTTGGTGCGTCAAACCAACCCGACAGCGACCAGGTTCGCCCCCAGCACCCCTATACATGAGCGTTTGCGCGGCGCAACGCTCCAACGCTTTTGGAACCGCTTGCGCTGGATGCTTGACGACCAAATCCCGCCTTTGCCGCGGATCAAAATTTCTTCTCGGGGCTTCTGGCATTCGCTGTTTTTCAAATGTGGCATTGGCTTGCTGATCACTATCTGGAGACGAGATTTGTCGGGCGTGCTCGCGGGGATCGCCACGACCTTCGCGCTTCTTATCCCGGTAGGCATGGTCGTGGCATTCATCAATCAGGTCTGCTGTCGCCTACCCAAAGGGATCGAAACCTTTGGCGATCTGTCGCGCGTTCTTGCCGCGATTATCGAGGACCAACAAAGCGAGGCTGCCTCATGTTCGACGCCTTGAAGAAACTGAAATACGGCGCTCGCGTGTTCCTCTCTCGTAAGGGCGGCGAGCCGGAAATCATCGACGTGCGCGGTCGGCCCGTGTCGATCATATCGGGCGGCGATGGTCCACCGTTCGTCTATCTGCACAGCACACTCGGCGAGTCGATGCGCTGGCTGCCCTTCCATGCCGCATGGAGTAAACGATTCACAGTCTACTCCCCGTTGCATCCCGGTTTCGGCCAGAGCGGCGGCTTCGATCAAATCGATAGCATCGAAGACATGGCGTTTCATTACGTCGAACTGTTCGACGCGCTGGGGCTCGGCGAAGTGATACTCGGCGGTGTCAGTCTGGGCGGCTGGATCGCGGCGGAGTTCGCCGTGCGTTGGCCGGAGCGCGTCAAGAAATTGTGGCTGTCCTCCGCGCCGGGACTGTGGGTCGAGGAGCAGCCGTTGCCCGATCTGTTCCGCGACATGGCCAACGTACCTCGTCTGCGCGAGCTGCTGTTCCACGATCCCAACGGCTACATGGCCACGATGATTCTCGGCGACAATCCCGACGATGAGCGGCGCATCGCCGGTTTTCAAGCGATGACCGTGCTGGCGCGATTGACCTGGGAACGGCCCTACGATCCGAAGTTAGCACAACGGCTGCATCGCATTCAATGTCCGACGCTGTTGCTTTGGGGCGCGAACGATCGGCTGGTGCCTCCGGCTTACGGCGAAGCGTATCGTCAACACATACCGCAGGCGGAACTGAAACTCATTCCCGAGTGCGGACACTTGGCCATGTTCGAGAAGGAAGCGGAGTTTGTCGAGTCGGTAATGTCGTTTTGCTCCTCCGGTTAGCCGCGACGCGCAGCGGAGCGCGAAGCCCGCGCTCCGCTGCGCGTCGCGGCTAACCTCTTATTTCCAACGTCACGCGGACTACTTGCTCCTCGACGACGATTGGCGGCGAGAAGCCAAGCGATTGCATCAAATGCAGCATCGGTGCGTTCTCGGCCAATACCTGACCGACGAGGCGTTTGACGCCACGTTCGCGGGCGATGTCGATGAGCCGCTGCATGAGATGTCGTCCCAATCCCTGCCTTTGGTACGCATCGCTCACCACTAAGGCGAACTCCGCCGAACCCGTTTCGGGATGCAGATAATAGCGCGATACGCCTAACAACCGTGGTTCGCCGTCTTCATTCATCACGGCCGTCAGCGCCATCTCGCGGTCGTAATCGAGATGACAGAGGCGTATGAGGCTGTCGCGCGACAGGGTTTTAACCATGCTGAAGAAGCGCATGCGGATGGTGTGTTCGGAATGGGCGGCGTGCAGGGCGATGATGAGCGGCTCGTCTTCGGGGCGGATGGGGCGGACGATTGCCTCGCGGCCATCGCGCAATCGGAACTTGCCAACGTACTGATTCGGATACGGCGGAATGGCCAGCTTCGGACACTCCTCCGGCGCTCGATCGGCGGCACATAGCAGCACGCGCGCATCTAGGGCAACGACGCGCTCCGGTGCCGCCAGTACCGGGTTGAGATCGACTTCTTGAATCTCCGGGAAATCCACGAGCAATTGACTGAAACGAGACAGCAGCGTCTCCAGCGCTTCGAGATCGACCGCTTTCTGACCGCGCACACCTCGGAGCGCCTCGTAAATCTTAGTACGCTCCATCAGTCTCCGGGCCAACATGCGATTGAGCGGCGGCAAACCGAGAGCGCGATCCTTAAACACTTCCACGAGAACCCCACCGCATCCGAACAGAATCACCGGGCCGAACTGGCGATCGAGCGAACTGCCGACAATCAACTCGTAGCCACGCTCGCGGACCATCGGTTGCACCGACACGCCCTCAAAGGCTTCCGGTTTGCCGAGGCGTTTGACGTTGTTGTCAATCGTGGCATAGGCGAGGCGAACGGCGCGGTCGTCGGCGAGATTCAGTTGAACGCCGCCCACATCGCTCTTGTGGGTGATCGTCGTGGACAGCAGTTTCAGGACGACGGGATAGCCTACTTTCGCGGCGACGGCGACGGCTTCGTCGGCGTTGTGACAAGCGATTGTCGGTACGACGGGCACACCGTAGGCGGCCAACACTTCTTTGGCTTCCACCTCGGTGAGCAGAGTCCGACCGGCGGCGCGGACCTGGCCGAAGATCTGCCGCACGCGCGGCACATTCACCGCACTATTCTCCGGCAGAGCGGGCGGCGTTTCGTAGAGCAAGTCTTGATTGCGACGATATTGGACCATGTGCAGAAAGGCGCGGATGGCCGACTCCGGCGCGTCGAACGTGGGAATACCGGCCTCGTTCAGCAATTCGATGCCTTTGCGGACGGCGACGCCTCCCATCCAGCAGGCCAAAATCGGCTTACTCGGCCGATGGGCGAACGAGAGAATTTGTCGCGCCGTCTCGGTCGGATCGCTCATGGCTTGCGGCGTCAGCAAAACGAGGATGCCCTGCGCGTTGGCATCCTTGGCACAGACTTCGACGGCCAACCGATAGCGTTCCGGCGTGGCATCGCCGAGGATGTCGATCGGATTGGAATGGCTCCAGAAGGGCGGTAGAGCGGCATTTAGCGCGGCCAATGTTTCGGAAGAGAGCGGCGCGAGTTGGCCGCCGTCGATCATCAGGGCGTCGGCGGACATGACGCCGGGACCGCCGGCATTGGTGACGATGGCCAAACTGGGTCCGCCCGGCGGCGGTTGCATCGCCAAGATCTCGGACATGGCGAACAAGTCGGGGATCGTGGTGACACGCAAGACGCCGGCGCGGCGGAATGCGGCTTCAAAAACGGCGTCGGCACCCGCCAAGGCTCCCGTGTGCGAGGCCGCGGCGCGCGCCCCCGCTTCGTGCCGACCCGATTTGACGACGATGATTGGCTTGGTTCGGCTGACGCTGCGGGCGGCGCTGAGAAACTTGCGCACATCGCCGATCGACTCCATGTACAACACGATGCTCTTCGTGGCCGGATCGTCGCCGAAATAGTCGATCAGGTCGGCGAAATCAACATCGAGCATCGAGCCGACGCTGACAAAACTACTGAAACCGACGTGGGCCTGCCGCGCCCAATCGAGAATGGCGGTGCAAATCGCACCGCTTTGACTGAGCAGAGCGACGTTGCCCGGCGCGGCCATCGACGCGGCAAAGCTGGCGTTGAGATTGCTGGGCGGATGAATGATCCCCAGACAATTCGGACCCACAATGCGTATTTTGCCGCGTGCCACGGAGCGAATCTCGGCTTCGAGCTTGCGTCCGTCCGCCCCCAACTCGGCGAAACCGGCCGAGATGATAATGGCATTGGAGACGCCGCGTTCGACGCAGTCGCTCACGAGTTTGGGCACGCTCGCCGCCGGCGTGGCGATCACGGCCAACTCGACCTTCTCCGGCACGGCGGCGAGATTGGGATAGCAAAAGACGCCCTGAACCGAACGTCGCTTGGGATTGATGGGATAGACGACGCCGCCGAAAGGATTCTCCAGCAGGTTGCGCATCAGGATGTTCCCGACGCTGCCCGGCGAGGCGCTGGCTCCAAAGACGGCGACCGATTGGGGGCGAAAGAACGATTCGAGAGAAGAACGCGATACAGACATATTCATTCCTTGAACGAGCATCTCACGAGAGGTTCGGTCGACCGAGAGACAGACCTTACGATAGTCCTCGGCCCGTCTCGCCCTCGAGCTTTCACTCCAAATGATATTTTTCGATCAACCGATAGAGCGAACGACGACTAATGCCGAGCGCGCGCGCGGCTTGAACCTTGTTGCCCTTCTCTTCTTGCAATACGGCGCGAACGTGCCGGCGTTCGACTTCGCTGAGATGGCGCGGATCGCCGGACGACTCGGGCGAGTCGGACGAAGCGGATGCGATGGATTCCGGCAAGTCCTCAAGGACGATGAGTTGATTTTCGGCCAAGATCTGCGCACGTTCCAAGACGTTGGCCAATTCGCGCACGTTGCCGGGCCACGAGTAAGCCGTCAACGCCTTCATCGCCTGGACATCGACGTGCGAACGGAGGGGACCGATCGGCCGCGTCGTCAGGAAATGCTCGATCAGTTCCGCGATGTCGCCGCGCCGCTCGCGCAATGGCGGAAGATGGATCGAGACGACGTTGAGTCGATAGTACAAATCTTCGCGGAATCGCCCGCTCTTGATCTCCTCGGCCAAATCGCGATTGGTGGCGGCTACGACGCGAACGTCCGCATTTCTCTCCTGCGTACCGCCGACGCGCCGATAGTGCCCGTCCTCCAACACGCGCAGCAGCTTCGCTTGTAATCCGGGAGCCATCTCACCAATCTCGTCGATGAACAGTGTGCCCCCCTCGGCCACTTCCACCAATCCCGGCTTGGACGCCACGGCTCCGGTGAACGCGCCCTTTTCGTGGCCGAATAACTCGCTCTCCAGGAGATTCTCCTGCAACGCGGCGCAGTTGATCGTCACCAAGGGGCGGATGCCGCGCGGACTGTTGGTGTGCAACGCGCGCGCCACCAGTTCCTTGCCTGTGCCGCTGGCACCGCGAATGAGGACCGTGGCATCGGTCGGCGCGACTTTTTCGATCAAGGCAACCACTTTGCGCATGCCCGGACTCGACCCCACCAAACGATAGCGCGGCGATTCGTAAGACAGGTGTTGCAGCCACTGTCGTTCGCGCCGCTGCAATTGCACCTTCTCGAAGGCTTTTTGAACGTGAACTTCCAAGTCGGCAGCGCGAAACGGCTTCGTCAGATAGTCGTAAGCGCCTCGTCGCATGGCCTCGACGGCGGTTTCGATGCTGCTGTGCGCGGTAAGCATGAGCGCTTCGATTTCCGGTTGCTTTTCCTTGAGCTTGGTAAGCACATCAATGCCGCTGATGCCGGGAAGATGAAGATCGAGCAACGCCACGTCAAATCGCGCCCGCGCCGCCTTGTCCAACGCGTCTTCCCCACTCACGGCGGCGGTTACCTCGTGCCCCTGCTTGCGAAACAGTTGAATCAGATCTTGGCGTAGGTCGTCGTCGTCGTCCACTAACAAGAGCTTGATGGGTTGTGGCGGAACGGACATTCGTTTTTTTCTCGGTGCTAAATGCCAAGGGGACACCGCTCGCCCGGAAGCGGTGTTGCCCCCCAGCATATAGCGCAACCCAACGCGAGAGCAATACATGACGGCAATCGGGGTTCATACACCCAAATGTCCTAGTACGTCCAAGGGGCTAACGACTCCGACCAACGACAAATCGCGATCGACTACGAACAGATGGTGTACGCGCAACTCCAACATTCGATGGACGACCTCCGCAACCGAGGCGTCGAGCGGAACCGTGAAGATGGCCGGCGTCATAATCTCGCCCACCGATGTCGGATCGGTTACTTCAACCGAGAACCCTTCGGGCAAAGACGGTTCGGGAAATAGATCCCACTCGGTTGCGTCGCGCATCCCAGACCCGTCATCGGCGGGGCAAGTGTGGCGGACGTGTTCACGTTCGTGAATCAGAATGTCGGTACGGCTTAGGACGCCAACCGGCCGACCGGCATCGTCGATCACCGGTGCCGCGCCAAACCCGCGATCCGTCAACAATTCCAGCGCCTCTCGAATCGAGGCATCGCGGCGGATCGAGACCGGATTGTGCGTCATCAAGTCCTTGGCTCGCAATAACTCAAACGAACGGGTCGGCTTTCTGAGCAAGGTGGCAGCGTTCATGATTGTCTCCTTCGCGTTTGGTTTCCGAGGATTTCAAAGCTGCACTCTACATAACAGCAAACCCGATGCCGCGCGGCAAAGCGGTCGGTTGCTGGGTCGAGACGCGCCGCGCGAATGCGAAAGCCGAACAATCGAAGGGGTTGCAACGGGGAAGAATCCCGCCTCCCCTGTGCGAGACGGCACAGCGAGAGCCAATAGCGGCACAGAAAGCGAAGGGAAACGATTAGGGATTGGACATTTCTTTCGCCGTGGCAATCGCCAGACGCGCCACTTCGATCAGTTTGAGATTCTTGGCGCTGGCGGTCTTTTGAAGGCGGCGAAACGCTTCCGGCTCGTTCAGGCTCAACTCGCGCATCAGGATGCCCTTGGCGCGCTCGATCAGTTTGCGATCTTCCAAGGCTTGGCGCATGTCCGAGGTTTCGCGGCGCAGCGCCTCGAACTGCTCGAATCGGCGCATGGCCAAGCCGATGGCCGGCTCCAAATCCGCCTGTTTGATCGGCTTGACGAGATAACTCATGATGTGGTCCGCCTCAGCGCGCTCGATCAGTCTGGCATCGCTGTAGGCCGACACGAGAATCACCGGAATCGGCATCTCTTCGTAAATCTTGACGGCGGCGTCGATGCCATCGAGATCCGGCATCTTAATATCGGTAATGACCAGATTGGGACGGTGTTCGCGGCAGAGTGCGATCAATTCCAATCCACTGGCTGCGGCTGCGACGACGCGATGCCCCAAACGAGGGAGGATTTTACGGTAATAATCGCGCACGTCCGGCTCGTCGTCGGCCACGACAATGCGTAAGGCTTGCGTCATGTGTTTCCTCGCGGCAAGAGAAGCTGGATTTCCGCCCCCTTTATACCTGGCCCTTCTCCACCGACGAACGAGGGAAGCACCAGAGGAGCGGACGGCGTATCGGCTCTCAATTGCCCGCCGTGCGCTTCCACAATCCGTTGAGCAATCGCCATGCCAAGACCCGTTCCTTTGGTCTTGGTTGTGAAAAACGGCTCGAAGATGCGTTGCCGTTGTTCCTCGGTCAATCCCGGTCCATTGTCGCGGACGGCAATGCGCAGGGCCGGTTGTCCATCAACGGAAGCCGCCGAACAAACGATGGCGATGAGTACCGGATCTTTGCAGGCCGCCAAGGAGTTTTCCAAGATGTTGCGAAATACTTGCTCTAGGCGAAAGGCATCCACCTGACAAAACAGATCGACATTTTCGCTTTCATCGTGCAGCGTCGCCGAGCGGCCGCGGCGATGATCGGCCAAATTGCTCCAAGCCTGACGCCAGATGGAACGCAACGAATGGGTCTGGCGCTCCAGTTTCAGCGGAGCCGCGTAGTTGCGAACTTCGCCGTACAGCTGCTGCAAATGATTTTGCGCCTTCTGAATGCGGGCCACGAGATTGAGTGCTTCGGGACGATCTTCGACTTCCATCGCCAGCATTTCCAGGCACGCTTGGCTGCGGGCCAGCGCATTGCCGCTTTCGTGAGCCAGCCCCGCCACCATCTGCCCGATGGCCGCCAGACGCTCGGCCTGTAAAGTGCGTTCCTGCGCGCGCTTCAACGCGGTGATGTCTTGACCGACCATCAAGATCCCCGCCGAACCTTCGTAATCCGGCAACAGTTGCGCGTTCCAGATGATCCAACGGTGCGAGCCATCGCGGCAGCGGATCGGATTCTCGAAATCGCGTATCGTCGTGCCGTTCAAAACGCGCTGAATCTGCTCGCCGACCGAAGTTTGACAGTCGCCGCATAAGAACTGCTCGACGTAATCGCCTCCCACCACTTCGGCGGCGCGATAGCCGGTCAACTCTTCGGCAAATCGGCTGAAATAAGCGAGAGTGCGGTCGCCGCGAACGATGGTGATGAGACATGGGGCGGCCTCGACGAGCGTGCGGAAGGCGGCTTCGCTTCGCTCCTTGGCCAAGGTCAAGCGGCGACGTTCGACCAACCGCGCCAGACTGGCTCGCAGCGCGTCGGCATTGATCGGCTTCAAAATGTAATCCGCAGCCCCTTGACGCAAGGCGGCGATGGCACCCTGAAGGTCGGAGTACCCGGTGACGATCAGAACCGCCGTTTCCGGAGCCAATTGATGGAGGCGAGGCAATAACTCCTCGGCGCTCCCATCGGGCAAACGTCGATCGAGCAGCACCGCCGAGATGCGATGCCAGTCGGTGCGCTGCAGCGCTTCGGCGGCGGTGGCGGCCGTCTCGGTTTGAATGTTATCCAAGGCGAGAATATCGCAGAGATTGCTCCGCGTGTCGGCGTCATCGTCCACTACCAGGACGCGAAGGTCGGAATCGACCGGCATTCGTTCTCTCCTCGGCGAGCGCCCGGAACAGGCCGGCTGACGGACCCATTGGTCAGATTACGCCGGGCGATCGCCTTCCGTCAACTGTTGCAACGTGGATAACAGTCGCGGCACGTCGAAGGGTTTGTAGCAGACCGCGTCGGCCCCTTCCGCGATCACCCGCTGAACGAGAAGATCCATCTCGACGCGATGGCCGGTGATAACGACTGTGCGCGTCTTGGGATTGGTCTGACGAACGCGCTGAAACACGCTACCCCCATCGCCGCGCGGCAGTTTCATGTCGATCAGAACGACTTGAAAATTGCGTTCCCGAAGATCGCGCGCCGCGTCGTGTTCGTCGTGGGAGACGGCGACGCGATAGCCGCGCTCGCGCAGTACATCCCATAACGTGGCACACAAATCGGAGTCGTCGTCGACGATCAAGACGAGCGGTTGACCCAACGCCTCGTCCAACAGCGTCAGCATCCGCGGTAGATCGACGGGCTTGGGCAAAACCTGCCAAGCGCCGGCAGCCAATGCTTCTTCGGCCGTGGCTTTGCTGGCGTAGGCCGTCACCACGAGGGCCACCGTCGCGGAACGCAGCTTGCGTATCTCACGATACAGCGCCAAGCCGTCCATCCCGGGCATTCTCAAATCCAACAGAGCGATGTCGTAGGCGTTCTTACGCACCAGGTCCAAGGCGGAGGGGCCATCGAACGCCATATCCACCCGATAACCCCGATCCGTGAGAATGTCCGACAAATTGCGGCAGGTGTCGATTTCATCGTCGACCACGAGAATAGACGCGGTTTTCGACATGATCTCCGATCCTCCTCGATTCGTCACGGGCCGTCACTCCGAATGAGGGAAGAGGTCGGCGGAGGGGAATCCGTTTGCAAATACACGGTGAACGTGCTGCCCTTCTCCCATTCGCTGGCCGCGCGTAAACTGCCTCCGTTCTTCTCCAGAATGGCTCGCGCGATGGACAAACCTAAACCCAACCCTCGCGCCTTGGTCGAATACAAAGGCTCCATGATGCGATGGAGTTGTTCCTTTGGAATTCCGACTCCGGTGTCCTCGACCTTCGTTTCGAGAACCCCGTTCGTTTCGCGGGCCGCGATCGTCAGTCGCCCCCCTTGGGGCATCGCATCGCGCGCATTGCGCAGGAGATTGGCGAAGACGATACGAATTTGCTCGCCGTCGCCCAGCGCTGGAGGTATCGATGGCGGGAATTCGAGAATTAACTCGACGGTATCGGGAACCGGATTGGCGTCGAGGGCTTCGCGGACACATTCTTCCAAAGAGAACGGCGTTCGATTGGGTGCCGGCAGCTTGGCGAAATTCGACAGCGCCGTGATGACGCCATCGGCCAAGACGACGTGCTTTTCGATGCGATGCAGATGTTCGATTTGTTTCTCCACCGTCGGCTTACTCGCGTTCAGCAGGTAGTACACCGAGGTCTTGACGACGTTGAGCGGGTTGCGCAACTCGTGAGCCACGCCCCCGGCCACCTGACCGATCGTCGCCATGCGTTCGCTGCGTTGTAGGCGCAAAGCGTACTCTTCCTGATAGGCGTCTTCGATAATGGCCAAATCCAGATCGAGCAGTTTATTGAGCGAACGCATCGTCGTTTGTAACTCTTTGCCGTCGCCGCGCCAATGCTCGTGCAGGCAACTCATCAATCCCAGGCGCAGGCGCGACAGAGCAACATTGGTATAGACCTGATCGAGTCCGATCTCGACGTGCCTCCAGCCGACTTGCCAACGGCGGGAGACATAGTTTTGGTCGTAGCGGCCGCCCAACAACTCGCGCAGCCACATTACCAGCGTGCCCTTGAGGCGCTCGATTTGTGCCTGCCCGCCGGTGATGACCTTAAGGGCGTTGGGATGCCGTTGGATCTCGTCGTAGAAATCCTCCACCAGTGTCGAGAGATGAGGCGCAAGCAGACTCGAAGTCGCCGCGACGCTGCAAGCGTCCTCGCCGGTCCATCCCACCCATGCCTGCAATTCCTGATAGCGGCGATAAACATCGTCGATATTCACGACTGTTCGGTTCCCATGCCCTTCGTGATCCCCAACCGAAAGCATCTTGCAAATACCTTACCGTCCGGAAGGAACCAAATAAAAGGGTGAATCTCCGCCTTTCCGCCGACTGCCGACTCGTCGCTCTGTGCGGAATCGACTCGATCTTGTGCGATTCCGCATCGTCGCGGCGGAGGCCTCGTGAAGAGGGCTTTTATCCGCGTTTCTCGATGAGCGATTGCGTTTTAACCACAGTGTTCTCGCTGGGAAACGTATGAAACGACGAGAGGATCAGGCTGCCGCGTCCAGCCTCGGCGGTGAGATAGCCCAGCGGTGCAATGCTCAACCGATTGTGCGCGGGGAAGTGATGCAGCAAGCCGCGCTTGCCGCCATCGGCGAGAATCTCCTCGTGGATCTGTAAGAAGATCTCCGGCGACATCACTTCGACCTGAAAGCTCATCTCGTAGTGAATGCCGTGCGCGCACAACATGCGTCCGCAGTGTTCGCTGCGCAGCTTGTAGTGCAGCAGTCGGCGGCGTTCGGGTAGTTCCTGTTCGGCGGCGGCGGTCACTTCGGTCAGATGAACGTCGGCGTTCTCCCACGAGACGACATGGCCCGTGCGGGTGATGCGGACGGTAAGCCGATAGTCCTCGCGCTGGATGGTGCGCACGGCGAGTATGTCGAACAACTCGGGATGCAGAGGACGCCCGTAGAGCTGAAAGATGAGATCGGACACAGCGGGTCGCAGAATATCAACGCTCATGGCGGGCCGTCCAGCCTTCTCCAGGTAACAACACCACCTCGATTATAACCGCTTATTGCGGACTCACAATGCGTTTTCGCCGCCCGCGCGGGCGCGCCGAAAATTGCTCTTCCCTTAAAGCGGGGCAGCGAGTATAAGCCCGCCAATCGCGGCCGATATCGGGGCGCGCCGCATCATTTTTGAGGGGCGTTCCGTTAGCGGGAGGCAGCCATGTTCGTCGCTTGTTCCACGTTATGCTTTGGCCGTCTGTCGCTGGAAGACGCGCTGGCCGCCATCGCCGAGTTACAGTTCACGAAGTACGAGGCGTCGCTTCACGAACAGGGCCGTCAACTGCGTCCCTCCGAAGTAGCCGCCGACATCGGCCACGCCGCATCGCGCTTGCGCCACGGGCCGGGCCTGATGCCAGTCGCCTTCTCCGTCGAGATCGAGGCCGACGACCCCGTCGAATACGATCGCCAGTTCAAAGCGGTATGCCGATTGGCGCGCGTCTCCGCCGTGCCACTGCTCACCATCCGAGCCGCCGCCACGGACACCGACTTCGACCGCGAGATCGAACGACTGCGACACCTCGTTCGTCTCGGCACTACGGACGGCATCCAAGTGGCCGTCTCCACGCGCCTTGGCACGCTCACCGAAGATCCCGATGTCGCGTTATCCCTCTGTCAGCGCGTGGACGGCTTGGCTTTGACGCTCGATCCCAGCCATTTCCTCGTCGGCCCGAACCCCGAAAAGTGCTACGATTCCTTGTATCCCTTCGTCAAGCACGTTCACTTGCGCGATACGCGGCGCGGCGCAAATCAATTTCAGGTGCGAATCGGTCAAGGCGAGATCGAATACGGCCGCATCCTGACGCACTTGGCCCGCCATCGCTACGATCGCGTGCTGTGCGTAGACATTCACGATATTCCCGATGCCCCCTTCGCCATGCAGCCAGAAGTGCGGAAGCTCAAGTATCTGCTCGAAAGTCTGGTGTGATGTCCGCCGCGCCGACGACTCATCGACGGCGGAATTTGTCGGCTATGCGGAGTGACGGGGATCCATTTCAGTAAATCCGGCCCGAGGAGGATTTTTCTCTGGCGAATCCGTCGGCGAGGCGGTAGGTTTATAGGTAGGGGAAAAGGCGGGTGCCTCTGTCTCCAACCCGGAAGGGGGGAACGCCGATGGTTGCGACAATTCGTCGGATTCGTCCGTTGGTATTGAGTGTCACGACTTTGACCTTACTCGCCGCTTCCGTCGCGGCACAATCGCGCGACCTACTGCCCGAAGTGCGCGAACGCCTGAAAATCGAGGCGCAGCGCGTCGAGAAAGAGGTGCAAGACGGCCGCATGAGGGCCTACCGACTCATCCGCAGCGATCCCGAAGAGGCGAATGCCATTCTCAAAAGCCTGATCGCCACGCTCGACAAAGATACGTCGCTGACCGAGGTGCGCCGCAAGTCGATAACGGTGGCGCTGCGTCGCGATCTCGATAATGTGCGCGTCTTGGGCAGCGTTCGCCGCGCCGGTGAACCAGCCCGAGAGGCGGCGCGCGCGGACGTTCGACGCGCCCCCGAATCCCGAACCGGAGGCGGTCCCCAAACACCCTACGATCTTGCCAACGAACGCATTCGCAATGTCACCGGGCGCGTGGCCGATTCTCGCAAAATACGAGACAGCAGCGGCGACCGGATGACGGCTACCATGACCTCGGTGGATCGAACCTCGGTACCGGCGAAGTCCGACTACGACTTGCCCGACGATTGGGCCGAGAAATCCAAACGTCGCTCGTCGTCGGCCAAGTTGACGGAAAAAGAAAAGGCGCTTCTCGAAGCGCTCAAGAAACCCGTCAAGGTCGATTACAACCGAGACACCTTCCAGAGCGTCATCGACCATTTGTCCAAGCAAATGGGACAAGACATCCTTCTCGATAAACAGTCGATGGAGGAGGCCAACGTCACCTACGACACCCCCATCACCTTGCGGTTCAATAAGCCTGTCAGCGGCCGCACCGCCCTCAAGCGTGTTCTCGCCGATGTCGGCCTGACGTATGTGATTCGCAAGGAAAGCATCGAAGTGACCACGGTGGCCCGCGCCAAAGAGATGCTGACCGTTCGCACCTACTACATCGGCGACTTGATGGGCGTAGTCAGCCCGATGATGCCGGCGGTCGTCAATCAGTTCCAGATGATCCAAGCGGTGGGAATGATCCTCAACCAGATTCAGAGCATCGATCCCGAAAGCTGGGAAGGCCGCGGCGGCCCCGGAACCGTCAGCTTCGATCCGACCACCATGTCGATCGTCGTCAAGCAAAACGCCGAAGTCCACTACATGCTGAATGGCTTGCGCTAAAGCGTCATCGTCGCCGTGGAACGTGCGGAAGAGAGACGGAGAGACATCCGATCGAATGTTTCCTCGTCTGTCTTCCGCACGTTCCCTGGCTTGCTTCCTTGAGATCCGTTCGATGAGTATGTACTTTCCCAGTTCCGAGGAGATGAGTCGTCATGCCATCTTTTCCGGCGTCGAGATTCAGACGTGTGCCGCCGACAAGATGATGCTGTCGGTAGTCGATCTCGCCCCGCATTCGATTGTCGAGGAACACGCCCATCCGCACGAACAGGTCGGCATGGTCCTACAAGGGAAAGCAATCTTCTTTATCGGCGGCGAGCAAAAGACACTGCAAGTCGGCGACTTGTACCGCATCCCCGGCAACGTGCGGCACAAGGTCGTCGCCCTGGACGAGCCGGTTCGCGCCCTCGACATTTTTCATCCCATCCGCGACGACTATCGCTGAGCTGGACAGCGTTGCGCTGCATCCCCGCCACACCCCTTGCAACGCTGCCGCCATCCGTGCAATGCTCGTGGGGTCAGGCGACATAGGGCAGCACATACGGTCCCTTGGGAATGACGGCCACACGCGCTTGCGGGCCGTATTCGGCCAGGGATTCGGCGACGGCGAACTCGACCGAAGCGGCGGGTTCCACATGGCAGTGGCGCAGCGTCTCCGCGGAGATGCCTTGCGTGACCACCTTCACCTTGCAATGCTCCACCACCTTGCACAGTTCCTCTAACTGCCATTGATCCATGATGAAATAATCGCCGCCCATGATCCGCTGCTTGAACTTTTTCAGATCTGGATTCTCCCGCATCACTTGCTGAAACTCCGGACTGCCGATGCCTTCCGTCAGACTGGCCGCGAGAACGATCGTGCCGCCCCGCTTGACGATGGGCAGCGCTCCCGTCAGTCCCTTTACCGCTTGATACCACGTCGTATCGAGCGGATAGCCGGCACAGCTCGTGACCACCACATCGAACGGTTGCGATACCGGAACCTTGACCACTTGCTCGACGAAGCGCACGCCTTCTTGCCAAGCCCGAATCATGTCGCCCGCGCCGACCCAGGTGACGCGCCGTTGGCCGTCGAGACAGACGTTGACGATGAAATCGCAACCGGCCATCAGGGCGATGCGCGTGTTCTCTTCGTGAACCGGATTGCCTTCCACGATACCGCAATCGGCCTTGGGATGCTCCAAGAAACGCGGGCCATGCCAGACTTTGACGGTGTCCAATCCCGCGATCCCCGGACAGATGACCTTGCGTCCGCCGCTGTAGCCCGCCATCAAATGCGGTTCGATGAGGCCGGTCGTGATTTTCAGATCGGCGCGGACGTAACGAGAATCGAGCCAGACCGGCACGCCGTTGGGCGTCGTGCCGAGGTAATCGTGTTCCTCGCGCACTGGCCCGCGGTGGTTCTCGATGCGATAGTTCGAAGCAATCTCCGGTCCAACCAGTTCCTCCAGTTCCGCGCCTTCGTTGGGACGGTGCATGCCGGTGGCGATGAGGATGAGAATATCCCGCCGGGCGATGCCTTGTTCTTCGAGAATGCGCAGCATCGGCGGCAAAATGATCCGATTGGGCACGGGGCGCGTGATGTCGCAAATGAGGATGCAGGCATTGTTCCGTCCGCGCGCCACCTCGGCCAACGGCGGCGCGCCGATAGGGTGGTTCATGGCCTCGGCGATGGCATGTTGTGGATGTTCCAACGGCGGCGCGGGCCGAATGCTCAAGGGACCGACGATGCGATCGTCCGGAAGGTTTACTTCGAGTCCCGTTCGCCCGTAATCGAGTTGAATCCGCATGGTGTCTCACTTTTGGTTCGCCCCGACGGGGAGCGGAGCGCGTGACTCCCGCGTTCCGCTCCCCGTCGGGGCTAACCGTATTGTCGCCTTTGCATTCGCTCTTGTCCACTGTGGCGGCCGCCTCTATCATATCCGCTACGTTATTTAGGACCGCGAAACAGGACGGATGAAGCCATGTCCATTGATAAAAGCCTGCGCCGCAAGAATCAGCTGGCACGTTCGCGCAATGTGTTGACGCGCGGCGAGCGCATCAAGGTCTTGCAAGACGAAGAGCGCTGGCCGGAAGGCCGCAGCCCCTACAATCTGCCGAAAGTGCGGGTGATGAAAATCGCTAAGAAGGCGAAGAAGGCCAAGGAAGAGGAGAAGACTGCCGAGGAAGGTGCCGAAGCCGCTCCCGCCGACAAGAAGGGCGACAAGAAGTAATCCGAATGTTGACTTTCGACGAACGGCCAAGGGAAAAACCTTGGCCGTTTTCGTTAGTTGTTGGTTGAAATCGGCAGAGCAGCGGTCGGGTGACTCCCACCACGTTCATCTCCGGATAGCGGAAATCGAACGCGAGCCCGTCTTGGTCGTGAATGCGAAACGGTTCAAAGGTTCGTTTGTGCAGCAGATCGTACAGTTCGATGGGGCCCGTCGTTGATCCTCCAGCGTCTCTTGGTATTGTAGCGCCTCCCTCGGAAGCGAACAGCAACCGCTTGCGACTCCGCGTCGGACGTTGCGAAAACGCGAAACCATTCGCTTTGCTGCTTGCATTGAGCCGATGGGGTCGTTAGAATCAAACCGGCTCCGCTCCTGCCCTCCCTGAGCCGCCTGCCTCGTTAGGCCCGCCTCGGCCTCTCCCGAACGCGGTCCCGTGTGAGATTCTCCCGCCGGTCGTCGTCTGTCCGGCGCGCGAGTGAGTCCGACCAACCGAGTGAGCATCCACAGATGAATACAACGGAAAACGTCTCCGCCGCCGATGTCCAAACCGTCGAGCAACTGCGATCCGCCCATCGCCAACTCCGCCAGGAGATCGGCAAGATCATCGTCGGGCAGGAACACGTCGTCGATCAGCTTCTCACCGCCATCTTTTGTCGCGGCCATGCCCTGCTCATGGGCGTGCCCGGCTTGGCCAAGACGCTCATGGTTAGCACGTTGGCTCAAGCGCTCGACATGAGCTTCAAACGCATTCAGTTCACGCCCGATCTCATGCCGTCGGACATCACCGGAACCGAGGTCATTCAAGACGATCCGGTCAGCAAGCAACGTATGTTCAAGTTTTTACCCGGACCCGTATTCGCCAACATCCTGCTCGCCGACGAGATCAACCGCACGCCGCCGAAAACCCAAGCCGCGCTCCTCGAAGCCATGCAAGAACGCAAAGTCTCCATTGGCGGTAGCGATTATCCCATGAAAGATCCGTTCTTCGTCTTGGCCACGCAGAACCCGATCGAACAAGAGGGAACGTATCCGCTGCCCGAAGCCCAGCTCGACCGCTTCTTGTTCCTCATCAAAGTCGATTATCCCAGCGACGCGGAAGAGGAACGAATCATGCGGCAAGGCACTTCGGATGTGTCCTTCTCCATCGGCAAGATTCTGCACGGCGACGATATTCTGCGCTTGCAACACGTCGTCCGCCGGGTTCCGGTGGCGGACCATGTATTCGCTTACGCCAAACGTCTGACGCGCATGACCCGACCCAACACGCCGGAAGCGGCGGACTTCGTCAACAAATGGCTCACTTGGGGAGCCGGTCCTCGCGCCAGCATGAGCCTGATCCTCGCCGCCAAAGCGCACGCCATCTTGAACGGCAACGTTCACGTCTCCGCCGCCGACGTGGCCGCCGTCGCTCCGCCGATCCTCCGCCATCGCCTCATCCCCAACTTCACCGCCCAGAGCGAAGGCATCAGTGTGGACGATGTGATCCAACGCCTGCTGCAAGCCATCCCCAAAAACCAGGCGGCGTAAACCATGCCGACAACAAGCACCCTACCCGCCGATGTTGTCGCTCGAGCCCAAGCCTTGGGACTCAAGGCTCGCGGCGTCGTCGAGGGATTGCGCATCGGCGATCACAAAAGTCCCTATCGCGGCTTCTCTGTCGAGTTCGTGCAGCACCGCGAGTACGTTCCCGGCGACGACATCCGCCACATCGACTGGAAGAGCTACGGTCGCTCCGAGCGTTACACCATCAAGCAGTACGAACAGGAGACGAATTTCATCGGCCACATCGTCGTCGATGCCAGCCGATCGATGCTCTACGGCGAGGGGGGGACGAACAAACTGGAATATGCCAAGCTGATCGCGGCGACGCTGGCATATGTGATTATCCATCAACGCGACAGCGTCAGCCTGGGCATCTTCGATTCGGCGTGGCGATTTCGCCTTCCTCCGAGCAGCCAACCGGGCCACATGCAGACGATCTTGCAACAACTGGAGAGCGCCGAACCGCGCGAGAAGACGGCCATCGCCCCGCTGTTGCACGATCTGGCCCAACAAGCTCGGCGGCGCGGCCTGGTGTTTCTGATCTCCGACTGCTTCGACGATGTGCCCAGCCTGATGAACGCGCTGCAACACCTGCGCTTTCAGGGACACGAAGTAACCGTGTTCCACGTTCTCCATCCCGATGAGATCGGCTTCCCCTTTGAGGGCATGACGAAGTTCGACGCGATGGAAGAACGCATGCACGTTCTGACCCGCCCGCATCTGATTCGACCGACCTATCTGCGGGCGGTGCAAGCGTTCTTGAAGGAGCTGACTACGGGTTGTCGGGCGAATCGCTGCGATTATGCGTTAATGGATACGTCGCGCCCGTTGGCGCAGCCGTTGACGGAGTATTTGGCTCGGCGTTTACAGGGACCGTGATTTTCTGGTTAGCCGCGATGCGCAGCGGAGCGCGAAACCCGCGCTCCGCTGCGCGTCGCGGCTAAACGAGGTTGTTATGTCGTTCCTCGCACCTTATCTGCTCGGCGGCTTGGCGGCTTGCGGCATCCCGATCGCGCTGCATTTCTTCTATCGCAGCCGCTATCGCACCGTGCCGTGGGCAGCGATGAAGTTTCTGCTCGACAGCATCGAGCAGACGAGTCGGCGACTGCGCTTCCAAGAACTGCTGTTGCTCGCGCTGCGCGTGATGGTCCTCGCTCTGCTGGCCTTGGCCTTGGCGCGTCCTTCGACGACGGCGGCGCGCGGCGGGGGTCAGGGCGACGCGGTCGACGCGGTCTTGTTGATCGACAACTCGCTGAGCATGGGCGCACGCGATGGCGTCGCACGGATCGATCCGGGTAACGATGGGTATCTCTCGTCACTCAAGGAGTTCGCCGCGCCGGACGGTACGGTGCGACGGCTCGATCGGGCCAAGGCGGCAGCGTTGGCCGTACTGTCGAGTCTACCGCCGCATTCGACCGCGCAGGTAATCGCCGTCACCGACCGCGCCGTGCCTTTAGGTCCGCAAACGCCGTCGCATCTGGACCAAGCGCGGAAAATCGTCGCCGAGATCGAACTCTCTCAACAGGGCAGCGATTTATTGCCCGGCGTCGGCGAAGCGGCGGCAACGCTGCAGCGCGGCCAATCGCCGAACAAAGAGTTGTATCTGTTCGGCGACATGCAGCGGCGCGGCTGGGAAGCCCAAGCCTCGTCGCTCTCCGAAAAGCTCAAAGAAATGCAAGGCTTCGCTCGCATTCATCTGGTGCATTGCGCCCATCGAGCGCCCGATAACGCCGCCATCGTCGGCATCACGCCGCAGAGCAGCCTGCGCACCGGCGAACGCGCCGACTTTGCCGTCTTGGTGCGTAACACCTCGGCGAACGCCCTGCGCAATCTCAGCATCAGCCTCGAAGTGGACGGCAAAACGGCCGAGAGCGATACTCGCCCTCTCGAAGAACTCAAGCCGGGAGAGACGCGCGCCGTCCTGCTGACCGGAATGCTCGACCGTGCCGGCCGCCGCATCCTCACGGCGCGCCTGAAGGCGGACGATCTCGACGGCGACAACCGTTTCGATGAAGTCATTGTCGTTCACGATCGAGTCGGCATTCTCGTCGTCGATGGAAATCCCGACGACCGCGAGCCGCGCAATGCCGGCAGCTTCTTCCTCCAGCACGCCCTGAATCTGCCCGCGCAAGTGACATCGGCAGCGCGAGCCACGCCGCGTTCGCTCGTCAACAAGGATCTGTGCATTCTGGTGAATGTGCGACTGGAGGCCAACGGCAAGAACGAGGGGGGATACATCTCGCCGGAGTTCGTCAAGAACCTCGCCTCCTTCGTCCACGACGGCCACGGGCTAATGATTTTCTCCGGCGAGAACGTGGTGCCTGAGGCTTACAATCGTCTGCTGTTCGAGCAACGGCGATTGTTGCCCACGACGATCGCCAAAATCGCTAATTCTCCCGCCGACAAACCGTGGACGCTGGACCGCCAAAGCGCCGAGACGAATCCGTTCGCCAAGTTCCGTGAGGAAGAAGGCTACGCCGGGGTCGATCGCATCGAAGTCCGCCGCATCGTCGAGTTGGAAAAACAACCGCAACGACCCGATGTGCTAGACGAGACCCGCGTGTTGTTGCGTTATAGCAACGGGATGCCGGCCGTCGTCGGGCGCAAGCATCCGGGCGAAGGCGAGGTAATGTTCGTTACAACCTCTATGAGCGATCCCCAATGGACCGATTGGTTCATCGCGCCGCCGTTCGTGCCGTTCGTACAGATGTCGCTCAATTACCTGTTGCAGGGGCAGCCGGAGGCGCACAATCGCATTGCCGGCGAGCCGTTGCAATGGCAAGCGCCCAAGGCCGGTACGGCGACGGCCTACGACCTCGTGCGTCCCGATGGTGAGACGGTACGGCTGGGCTATCCCGAAACGGTGGCCGGTCGTCCTCTCGTGACCGCCGAGGACACGGCGAAGGCCGGAATCTATCACATCGTAGCCGCCAATCGAGCCGCGCAGCCCGGAGCCGAGGAGGCCGACGGCGAACGCATCCTCGACGAACCGGACGGCGTACCGTTCGCCGTCACTCCCGATGTGCGCGACAGCGAACAACTGCAACCGCTGCGGCCCGAAGAGATCGACGCGCAAACGGGAGCCAAGGTCGCCCACTGGATCGCCGGCGACGATAGCGGACTATTCGGCGACGGCGCGCGGATGAAAAGCGAATGGACCATGTGGCTATTGACGACATTGTTCGTCTTGGTTCTGGGCGAGACGCTGTTGGCCTGGTTGTGCGGCCGAGCGTGGTGAGGAGCGTTCATGCACTGGCTTCAACGACTGAACTTGATCGAGGCTCCAGAGAACACCGTGCTGCGTTCGGCGGAGTTGAGTTGGCGCGGATTGCTGCCCGTGTGGCTTTCGGCGCTGTTGCTCCTGGGTACGGCCGTCGGTGTCGTCTACCTTTATCGCCGGGAGAATGCGCGGCTCAGCGCGTCGCGGCGACTGCTTCTCGCTGGGTTGCGCATCGCGCTGATTGCGCTGGTTCTCGTTTTACTCAGTCGGCCGGTATTGATCGCTGAGTTTCACGGCGAACGTCCACGTCCTGTTGTGCTGTTGATCGACGACACCGATAGCATGAAACAGCGCGATCGCCGAATCTCGGACGCCGATCGCCTGCGCGTCGCGCTGGCCAAGGGATTGCTGCCGTGGAATACCGCTCTCTCTGAGGCCGATCGACTGTCAACGCTCTCTCCCGATCAATTGGCGAATCCGACCCGCGCGGAGTTGGTGCGGGCGATATTATCCAATAACGATCTGAACTTGCGCTCTTCCTTGTCCGACAGAGGGCCGCTGCAAGAATTTCAGTTCGATCGCAAACTTCATGGAGTCGGCGACAGCACGCTCGATCCGAGTCACACTGCGCTGGCCGATTCGTTGCGCGAGGTTCTCGTTCGCAGCGGCGGCGAATTGCCTGCCGCCGTCGTCGTGTTGACCGACGGGCGCGACAATGCCAGCAAGCTTACTCTGCTGGAAGCCGCCGAGATGTGCCGGGACAAGGACGTGCCGCTGTTCGTCTACGGCGTCGGTTCGTCCAACGGCGGCGTGTTGCAAATCAAGGACGTGACGCTGCCCAATACCATTTTCGTGGACGACAAGGCGGAGGCGGCGGACGATCCCATCGAAATCGTGGTGCGTTGGCGCTGTCGCGGGTTCAAGCAAGGGACGGTACTTCTGAACGTGCAACTCGGCGAGCAGAAGATGAGCCGGGAGATTGCGGCCAAGGAAGGCGAGGAGTTGCGCGAGATTCTGACGTTTGTACCGCACAAAGGCAAGGAGGGCCCGCGCGACTTCACCGCCACGCTGGAGATGAAGCAAGACGCGACCACGCGCGACCAGGTGCAGCGTTCGGTCCAGGTGAAGAACAGCCGGGTCAAAGTGTTGTACGTCGAGAATCTGCCGCGGCGCGAGTACAAGTTCTTACAGCCGTTGCTCGATCGCGATCGCCGCGTCTTGGCCCGCTATTTCCTCGTCGAAGGCGATCCGCGTCTGGCCGAGAATCGCCCCAGCGATCCGGCGGCGTCGCTGTTTCTCGATGCCTTTCCGGAGAATTTTCCCGATCCTTCGAGCCGCGACGCCGACTCCAAGCCCTACGATCTGTTGATCCTCGGCGATGTGCCTCCCTCGGCTCTCGGCCCTCAAGGGATAAAAGCGATCCAGAAATTCGTCAAAGAGGGAGGCGGCTTGGCGGTCGTGGCCGGTCGGCAGCACATGCCCGCCGACTACGTCGATACCCCGTTGGCCGAGGTCTTGCCCGTCGAGTTTAGCCGCCAAGCGTTTCCCATTCTGGCGGAAGCACGCACCCAAGCCTTCCGTCCGCTGCTGACCTACGACGGTGAACAGAGCGGCGCGATCGCCCTCGCCGACGGTCAGGAAGACAATTTGCGACTGTGGAAAGAGGACATATGGAAGGACGGACGCGGCTTCCACTGGTTCTATCCCGTCAACGGTCTGCGTCCGGCGGCGACGGCTCTTTTGGCGCATCCCGAACGGAGAAACGGCCAGAAACCCAACGACAAGCCGATGCCGTTGATCGCCACCCAATACTACGGCAAGGGCGAGGTGTTCTTTCTGGGCGTGGATGAAACCTGGCGTTGGCGCGACAGCACCGGCGACCGTTTGACTTCGCGCTTTTGGGGTCAGATCGTCACGCAATTGGGCTTGCCGCACCTGCTCGGCCATTCGCGCCGCGTGCAATTGGAATTGGAGCGCGGCGAAGCGATTTTGGGCAGACCGGGAACCATGAAGGCCCGCTTGCTCGACAAAGATTATGAGCCGTTGACCCGGCCGAGCGTTCGCGCCGTGTTGGTACAACAAGATACGGCCGAGGGGCAAAAACGCGAGCAGCCCATCGAACTGAAGCGCGTCAAAAGCATGCCCGGCGAGTATCGCGCCGCCTTGCCCAACGATACCCCGGGACGCTTCGAGTTGAAGGTGGAAGAATCCGAGGGGCTGGAGCCGTCGTCGTTATCCTATCGGGTCGAGCGGCCGCCGGGGCACGAGACCGAGATCGTCGGCATGGCCGAGGAGACGCTGCGCGAAGCGGCCCAGACGAGCGGCGGACGATTCTACCGCGAGGAAGATTTACAGCACTTGGCCGCGGACATTCCACCGCGCACCCTGCCCTTCGTGCAGCGGCAAGAGAAACTGCTGTGGAGTTCGCTGACGATGCTGCTGTTCGTCGGCCTGATAACTGCAGAATGGGTTCTGCGGAAGTTCTCGAACCTGAGTTGATGCTTTATGGTTCCCCGTTCGATTCTAAGACAACTGAAACGCTTGCGCCGGCGCGAGCGATTGCTGCGAGTGACGTGGGCGGCGGCGCGCGCCGTCTCCGTCTTTGCCGCCGTCCTTGCCGCCGCCTGTTCGATCGACTTCACCGTCGATCTGTACCGCGATACGCCGTCCTGGCTGCGTTGGGGGCTGCTCGCTGGACAGTTGACGCTATGGACGGTCGGCGGAGCGTTCGTCCTCGTTCAGCTGGCCCGAAGGCTCGGCGATAACGAGTTGTCGCTGTGGATCGAAGACAAAGTGCCGCAGCTGGGGCATCGCCTGATCTCAGCGGTGCAACTCAATCGCTCCGGGGCGGATACCAACGGCATGTCGCCGGCCATGATCGCCGCCGTGACGCGGCAAGCCGAAGAGCAAGTGGCCGCCGCCGACTTCGCCTCGATTGCTGACACAAGGCGTCTCAAATGGACGGTGCAACTCCTCGCCCCCGTTCTGTTGGCGTTGGGGCTTTCGTTCGTTCTGTGGCCGGATACCGTGCGGGCATTGTTGGCGCGCCAGATGCTCGACGATCGCGCCATTCCACGCTCTGTGACCATCGAGAGCGCCCGCGCCCAGCAAGTGTGGCCGGCCAACGAGGAGGGCGTGCTGCGTTTCCGCGTCCGCGGCGCGTTCGCCCAGCATCTTCGCGGCGAGGTCCGCCTCGATCTCCCCGACGGCGACGCCGAACGCCACGAATTGATCTTTGAATCGACCGACGACCATGGAGCGATCTTCCTGGCGCGCGTCCCACCCTTGACGGTCGATTTCCACTATCGCGCCTGGCTCAAAGACGGACGCACCCACGAATCGGCAGGCGTCCATTTTGAACCGCGACCCATCGTGAAGCGTCAGCACGCCTGGGTGCAACTGCCCGCAGCAATCGGATTGCGGTCGAACGGCAAGCCCTACGAAGAGGCGCAAAAGGGCAACGATGTCGTCTTTCGGCTTGCCGGTTCGTCGGCGCGCGTGGCCATCGAAGCGCAAAAGCCCATCGTCGGGGCGAAGGTCGAGGTTCTGGGTCCGCCGCTGCTGGGCGCGTCGGTTTTGGCGAGTCGGCAGCGCAAGGTGCCGGGTGAGGGCGCGGTTCGATCCGAAGTCGTCCGGCGCTCGGTCGATCTCGAAGTGGGAAACGACGGTCGCACGGCGGAGGGGGTGTTCTCGTTTGAACCCGGCATTCGTCCCGAATTGCTCTCGACGTTGGCGGCTTCGCTGCCCGTCGGCGGCCCGGCGAGTTTGCCGTGGGCCGCCCTCTACCTCGTGGCGCGCGGCGAACCGATGCAATCCGAGACGGCCTATCGCATCGTCGTCCGCGACCAGTTCGATCTGGAAAACACCGACAAGCCGCGCCGGAGCATCCGCACCGCTCCCGTCGATCCGCCCGAAGTCGCCCTGTTGCCCGAAGCCCTGCCGTCGCGGAACGGCCAAGTCTCGGAAGACGATGAAATCGAGGGCATTCCGATTCTTCTGGGCCAGCGCGTGCCGTTGGCTTACGAATGCAAGGCGAGCTACGGACTGAGCCACGCCCAGCTGCGCTACCGCGTCATTCCGCGCACCGTCAGCCGCGACGATGCCGGCGATCCGGGCGAGGGCGAGTTCTTGCACCTGCCGTTGGGATCGCGGCGCGGGCCTTCCGGACGCGCGTTTCGAGAACGCGAGTTCTTCACCCGCCCCTCCGGCGATCCCGACCAATTGGGCGACCTCGAAGGCGGCGGACGCTACGACTTCGATTCGTCCGGCATCCCCAACGGCAAGGGCGGTCTGCTCCGGCTGCAAGAGGGGGATCGTATTCAGTTCTACGTCGAAGTCTTTGGCCGCGCCGATCCGGAAGGCGCGCCGGGACGATCCGCCGTGCGCGAAAAAGAGGTCGTCAACCAACGCGATTTCTGGGCCTGGATCGAGAAGAAAGAAGATCACAAGGAACGCATCCGCCGTTTGGAAGAGGAGCAGCGCGGCCTGACGGGCATCGTCTCGCTATTGCCCGAAGATCGTCCGCGCCCGCCCGACCGCACGAACCCCGTTCCTCCGCTCGGTCAACTGCCCGTGAGCATTCAGGAAGGCGAGGGCGTCCTTGGCCGCGATTGGCGGCTGCTCGGCCCGTTTGCCGACGACAACGACACCGGACACGCTCGCGCCTATCCGCCGGAAACCGAGACGACCGATCTCTCCAAACGGTACGACGGCATCGGTGGCAAAGTCGGCTGGCAGATCTACCACGGATTAACGGACAAAGTCGATCTGCAAAAGTTTTTCGCCCGCGGCGAGGCAGGCGTCGCTTACGCGGCCTGTTGGATTCGCTCCGCCGGTTCGCAGCGCGTCGTCTTAACCACCGGCAGCGACGACGGCATCAAGGTCTGGATCGACCGCAAGCTCGTTCTCGACAAAGCCGTCCACCGCGAGGCCATTCCCGCCGACGACAAAACGCCCCTCTCCCTGCGCGACGGCTGGCAAGAGGTTCTGGTCAAAGTCGATAACCGCTTCGGCAGCTGGGCGTTCTATTTCGACATCGTCGATGCAAATACGGGCAAATCGTTGCCGCCCCAGCGCCTCCAGGTTCGCACGGCACCCATCACGCAGTTCGAGGGCAAGGCGTTCGTCAAGAATTGGCTGCTGCTCGGCCCCTTCGCCGCCAAGGAGAATCAGGCGCACTCCAAGGAGTTCCCTCCCGAACGCGATCCGGTCGATCTCAAAAAGGAATACGACGCGCGCAAGGGCAAAATCCGTTGGAAGGAGTATCGGGCCAAGGAAGGGCGAATCAACCTCGTCGAGGCGTTCGCCTTGAAGGGCGACGAAGCCCGCGACGCGGTCGGCTACGCCGTCTGCTGGGTCCAGTGTGACAAAGAGAAGATGGCCGTCTTGGCTACCGGCAGCGACGACGGCATCAAGGTCTGGATCAACCGAGGCATCGTTCACGACAAAGCCGTCGCGCGGACGGCGGAGCCGAGTAGCGACCGCACGCCGGTGCGACTCAAAGCGGGATGGAACGAAGTGTTGGTCAAAATCGACAATCGAGCGGCGGATTGGGCATTTTACTTCGAGTTGCTCGATCCGCCGACCGGCAAGGCGCTGCCCGGTGTCGCGTATCGCCTCGAACCGCCCCAAAAGGATAAGAAAAAGTGAGTTCGCGCTCGAAAGCGCGTTACCCCCTGGGGTACGAAGGGGTTTCACGATAAGATGCCGCGAACCGGCATCTCTGGCTTCCTCCGAGGAGTTTCCATGCTTCGCACAAAAAAGATCGGCGTTGTGGTTTGGATGGCTCTGGCGAGCCTGTCCTGGTCCGGCTCCGCGCCGTGCGCGGCGGAGTCCGTTGCCGATCTGGCGACGCAGCGGGAAAAGCAAAGGCAAATCAAGTCCGAGACCGACCGGCTCGTTCGCCGCGTCGAGACCACGATTCGCTTGCTCGAATACAACCGCCTCGACAAAACGGCGGAGAAACAACTGCTCGACCAAATGGCCGGGACGCTCGGCGGACTCAGCCGCGAACAGATGTTGCAACTCATCGCCGCCTTGGACAAAGCCGACAAGGCCGACGAAGCGACGCGCGAGGGGCACCTGAAGGAAGTCGAAACCCGGCACGAACAAATCGTCTTGGGTCTGAAAAGCCTGTTGGCGCGCTTCGACGCCATCAAGAGCATCGACGAGGCGGCGGAACGACTCGACAAAATGGCCCGCGACGAACTCGATCACTATCTGCAAAACGTGCAAATGGCCTGGGAGGACGAGAACGCCGCCAAACTGCCCAAGAACGGCGACCTTCGCTTTCGGACCGAGAAGCTCGCCGGCGAAGAGACCTTCTTGCACCGCGATCTCAGCACCCTCCTCGCGCAGTTGGACGGGCTGAAAAAGTTGTTGCCGCCCGAACATGGGGATCGCCATCGCCGAATGGAAGCGGCCCTCCGATCGTCGAATTTGCTCGATAATCTGATCGCTGCCAGTCGTCATTTGCGTGGCTACGGCGCTCCGGTCGAGCGGCAACGACAGTGGCGCATGGCGGCGCAAATCCAATGGCAGGCGTGCGGCGAGATTCAAGAGTTGGCCCGTATTCTGCACGGTAATCGAGATCGCTTGTCCGCGCTGCGCGAGGCACGGCAAAAAGTGGAGCGCGCCATCGAGGATCAAGAAGGCGTGCAACAAACCACACGGACGACGCCGGAAATGGAAAAGCCCGATGCCAAACCCGCTGAATTGGCGGAGATGTACCTCTCGTGGGCGCGCGGAATGAGCAGTCGGCAAGCCAGTCTGGAGTTCGACGCTCGCGCCGTGCAAGCGGTGGTCTTGCCGCACGCCAAGGAACTGGCCCAGAAGTTCGATCCGCTCGAAAAGATTCTGCGCGAGGCGCAAAGCGCCGAACGCGGGCTGGGCGCGCGCGGTTCCGATGCGAGCAAGGCGATTCCACCACAAGACCGAGCGCTGAGCCTAATGAAAGCGATCCAAACCGAACTGGATCGTCTGCTCGCCGACGCGGAAAAAGCCCAAGCCGATCCGCTGGCCAATCTGAAAGACAAACTCGCCCAAGTCGAACAGATCATCAAGGAACAAAAAGATCTGCGCGATAAGGCGGACGAAGCCGGCAAGACCGAGCAAACCCAGCGCTTGCCCTATCTGGAACCGAAGCAAGAGGACTTGGGCAAGCGCACCGAAGATCTCGCCCGCCAACCCAGCGCGTCCAAACCGGAGACGAATAAGGCGCTCGACAAGGCCGCCAAGGCGATGGAACAGGCGACGAAACCGCTGAAGGACAAGGAGGCGGAACCGGCTGTGTCCAAGCAAGACGAGGCGCTCGGCAAGCTGGAAGAAGCCAAAAAGGAATTGGCCGAGCAAGTGGCCGAGATCGAGAAACGGCGCGACGAGATCGCCAAACTCGAAGACGCCGACCGCAAACTGGAAGAGATGATTAAGAAGGAAGGCAAAGTCGCCGACGAAGCCAAAAAGCCGGAGAAGACGGACGCCGACAAATTGGCCAAGGAGCAGGGCGAACTCACGCCGCAAACGAAGGAGTTGGGCAAAGAGTTGGAGAAGTCCGCGCCGGAAGCGGCCAAGCACGTCGAGGACGGTGCCAAGCACATGGAAGCCGCCAAAAACGATCTCGATAAGAAGCAATTGCCGCCCGCCGCCCAGAAAGCGGACAAGGCCGTCGAGAAATTGAAGGAGGCCCAAAAAGCGGTGGCCAAGGCGCTCGATGAGAAAAAGGGGGCCGAAGCGGCAGAGCAAGCGGCGATGCAGTCCGAAGTCGATCCGTCCAACGCGGCCGAGCAGGTGGCCAAAGCGTTGGAACAGACCGAACAAGCGGCCAAGGACTCGGCTGCCGCCAAAGAGAAAATGGCGGGCAAACCTCAAGAGGCCAAACCGAACCTGGCCAAGCTGCAAAAGCAAGTGGCCGAGAAGGCCGACAAGGTAGACGCGCCGCAAGCCAAGCAACCGGCCCGCGAGGCGGCGGAAGCCTTGGAGAAAGGCGATCTGAAAAAGGCTCTGGAGGAACAGAAGAAAGCGCTCGGCGAGCTGCAAGATGCCGCTCAAAAGAAAGGCGAGCAAGGCGAAGCTCCGGAAGGCGCGCCCATGCCCGACGAAGCCAAGAACGCCGGTGAATTGGCCCAAGCGCAGAAGGAACTCATGGAAGCGACCAAGGCGTTGGCCAAGTCGGAAGCCGCCAACAAAGCCGCCGAGGCTGCGCTGGCGCAAGCCCAGGCCCAAGCACCGTCCATCGTGAAGCCTCAACTGCAAAAAGCCGGTGAGAAACTGGCTCAAGCTGCTCAGAAGTTGCAACAGGGCGAAGCCCAACCTGCCAACGACGGGCAGATGGAAGCGGCCGAGCAGCTGAAGCAGGCATTGCAAACCCTGAACTCGGCCATGGCACAAGCCGGCGAGAAAGGCGAGGGCGAAGGGGAAGGAGAAAAGCCCGGACAGGGTGAAGGCCAAGGGGAGAAACCCGGTCAAGGACAAGGGGAGAAGCCCGGACAAGGACAAGGGGAGAAGCCCGGACAAGGACAAAAACCGGGGCAAGGCCAAGGAGAGAAGCCCGGCAAGAGCCAAGAAAAGAACGAAAGCCGCGGCAGCGGCAACCGCGTCGCCGACGGTCAGAAGAACAACGCTCCCTCGCGTCTCAACGACGGTCGCGGCGACGGGACATTCCTCCATCTGCCGCCGCGCCAGCGCGAACTCATCAAACAGGCGCTCAATGAGAAGATGCCGCCCGAATACGCCGCGATGATCCAGCAATACTATATCAACATCGCACGCGGGAAACCGGCATCCGCACCGGCGAAACCGAAGCCATGAAGAATCCGGAATCGATTGTCTTTCGAGGAGGGAATCGACCGTGCGCTCGACGCTGGCCTTGCTTTTGCTCCTGGGCGCGGCCTATTTCCCGATCCATTCGGGAAGTAGCCGCGCCGCCGAGGACAATCCTTCCTCGAAAGAATCGGCGAATCGCACCGATCTCGATAAGATTCAGGGAGCCTGGACTCTCTCCTCCGTTGAATTGGACGGGAGAGTCCTGCCTGGCCCCCTCGGGAAAGAAGAGATTGTCCTTGCCAAAGAAGGCAAAGTTCTCTTCAAAACGCCGACCGCCGAACGGAGTGGCACGTTCGTGCTGGGAGACGACAAGAACCCCAAGACGATGGACCTCACTCTGTCCAAGGGAAAAGAGAAAGTCGTCTGGAGCGTCCTTTACGAAATCGAGGAAGACACCATGAAATGGGGCTTTTCCTCCGATTGGGGAAAGGGAAGTCGTCCAAAATCATTTAAGGACGGTAAACTGATCGTCGTTCATCTCAAGCGACAAAGATCGTGACGATCCATTCCACCTTCACCCGGCAGTTCACGCTGCCGGTTCGCCTAACAGTACAGCGCTACTCCAGCAAAGCGGAACGACGGAAGCTATTGTCCGTCATCGCTTTCGCCCCTCTGCTCTGACAATATGCCGAACATCTGATTAACCGTTCAGTAAGCGGCCATTTTCATGGCTTCTGGGTGAACGAGAGTTCATGGCAACACTCAGGGGGAGGGAGGTCGAGGCGAGGGCGCAGATGCCTTCCCCTTCCATTCGGCCGGCAGGTTCGCTTTCGTCTCGCGCAGTATTTCCAAGATGGCCCGGCGATCTTCCGCGGAAAGATGCGCGAACTTCTTGCTCGTGTCCTTGCCGCTCAACACTTCCCATAAGCGATGCAAGAGGTAATCCTTCACTGGCGACGGCAAAGCGTCGAATTGCTCGGAATAAATGGCATAGCTGCACGGATAGACGAACAAGCGCTTTTTCAAATCGAATTGCCGCAACGAACGTCCCTTGCCATCGCACGGCCCGACTTTGGCGAACGCCTCGGCGAAACCCGATACCCCTTTTATCGGATCGGTCAATTGCGCTTCTTCGCAAAACAGCATGTACTCGACGACCGGATCGCCGGCGTTCTGGATGCGGCTGAGGGTACTCTCGGAACGATACCCCGCCGTTCGGCTCAGGGCTTTGTTGAACTCGATCTCGTCGCGCAGCGCGATGCGCGTTGAGAAGTTGGCGCGGGTGAGACGATTTTGCATCTCGGTTTGGTGTTCCATCACCATCAGGGCCACGATGTCGCTGTGCGGGGTCAGATACGGCTCGGTTCGGAAATAGCGATCCAGATGGGCGACATTGAGGTTCTCCGAATTGTCGATGTCGTCTGGGCGCGGATTGCCGCGTGCGATCAGATTGCCGAGGTGCATCTGTTTGCCGCTGTCGCCGCTGACGTACCATCCGCCCCAACGCTGCCGCAGCGGGCTGGAGTGGTCGATGCGATAAGTGCCCGAAGCCAAAAGCGGCATCCCCCCGTTGTCCGCGAACACCGAACGCACCAGGTGCCCCGGATAGCCCCGATTGAACGAGGAAGCGTGGCAGATCAAACAGTTGTCCGTTTGCCGGAGAAGCCGCGGGCGGTCGCTCTTCTTCTGACTCAGCGAGTAAAAAACCGCCCCGAGTTGCGGATCGACGGCGGTAACTTCCAACACATCGCCCTTTTGGCAAAAGCCGACGTAGGCATCGTCGGCAAAGTATATGGCGCGCGGCGTGCGCGGATTGATGCGCTGGCGCTGCAAACTCGTTTTCGAGAACACCAACATTTGCGACGATTGCGGCACCTTCAACTCGCGCAGCAGCGAACGTAGATAGCCGCTCCCCTCTTCGTGGTTCAGTTTCGTTCGCCCGTCTTTGAGCCGTTCTTGCAATCGTTCGACGACATTGTTCGCCTGGGAAGTGCCGTACTCGATCGGCGGTCGGTCGAGATCCACGGCGCGGACGGAGGCAGGAAACAGAGTTAGCAGCAGGGCCATCGCATAGCGCCAGGATAAGGGGAGGCAACGTACTCGCACGATCGAACTCCTTGACCCAAAGCCCGCCAGGAGGGAACAGCGGCGGATACAGAGGACATATGGATAAGTTTATCCAGAATGCAGGAGAAGTCAACTCCCCCCGTCAAAAAATGTCGATCTCCTCACCCCATTCCCCGCGCGCGCAGCCAGGGAGACAGGGCCAGGGATGCGACAAAGGCGCAGACGTTCAACAAGACAATTGTGCCGGGGAGGCCGAGTTGGTTTTTGGTACCGATGCCGATTTCCCAACTCACCCATTGGCCGACGAGACACCAAGTTAGGCTGAACGCGACGGTGCGCCAGAACAATTGGCGCATGTTGCGACTGAGGTTGATCGCCGTCGCCGCCGGGATGATGAGCAAGGCGTTGATGAGCAGCGCGCCGACGAAGCGCAAACACAGATTCACGGTCAGCGCCAAGAGGATGATGAAGAGATATTGCGCCGTTTGTACCGGCACGCGGCGCGACAGCGCCAGGCTCTGATTGAAGCTGGCCAGCAACAAATGATTGTAGATACCGGCGAGGAGCAGGAGCGCGATCGCAAGCAGCACGGCGAGGACGAGGATTTGCCCGCTGGACACGCGCAGGGGATCGCCGAAGAGGAAGTCTTCCAGGTTGAAGAGCGCGCGATTGCGCAGGAGATCGCGCAGGGCGGCGGCCAGACCGACCGCGCCGGCGAAGAAGACGCCGATGACCGTGTCGCTGCTCAGTCCGGTGCGCGTGCGTACCCAGACGATGCCGCAACCGGCCACGATGCCGAACACGGCCATGACCACTGTAACCCAATCCCAGAAGAAATCGTGTCCACCAGGCGAACCGAACAGCAAAAAGAGAAAAAAGCCGATGCTGATGCCGGCAAAGGAGCAGTGCGCAAGCGCGTCGCTGAAGAAGGCCATGCGGCTTCCCACCACCAGCGAGCCGAGGGCGGCGCAGCACAAGCCGACCAGAACGGTGGCCAGCAACGAACGAATGTTGAAATCCCACGCGAAAAAGCTGTCCTGCGGAGCCAGACGGGTGCAAAAGTCGATGCCGCGATCGAGCCATTCAGAAGGGAACGAAGCGAACAGCAGCGTGCCAAACATGAAGGCGGCCCCTTGGGATTGCCGAATCGTCGGCAAGAGCTTCTCACTCCGTCATCCTATCGCAACGGGGTAAGAGCGTCTTTACGACGCGCATTTCTCGGCAATCCCCGCCCTTCGCAACTAGATCGAAAACTCGTCCCTCTCGACGACAAAACAGGGCGAGAGTTCCAGCGGAGCTTGGACCGACGGAGCGCACGACGGCAACAGTTCGCGGAGTTGCTCGTCGAGCCGTTTCACCTCGGTTCCGAGACGGTGAAGCATGGCGTGGGAATCGGCGTCTGCCTCCTCAAGTTGTTCCCGGAGTAAATCGAGACTCAATGCCACCGTCTGCAGACGATTGTTCAGCACGCGGCGGATTCGCTTCAGGCGCGTTGCCGCGTCGCTTTCCCGCAGTGCAAATGCGTCGTTGACCGAGGCATTGCCGCGGAGCAACACTTCTTCGCGTAAAATCGTCACCGAAGCGGGCGCGTCGATGCCGAGACGAACGCCGTTGGGCTTGATGCCGACTACTTCAATCGTCACCGGCACGGTCGGCAACACGATGCGTTCGTTGAGTTGACGGGCCAAGACTAACATGTGTAGCTACCTCCTTGAGCCAAAAGCACTTCCTGACGAGAATCTCACACGCGGAGATTCCCTCCCATGTACAATTCGTGAATGGTTGATTCCCATTTGGCGGGTGTGTCTTGCCGGCGGGATGCTTCCTTGCGCACAAAAAAGAGTGGTAGTAAGTTCAACTTCGTGTTGAAACGTCCAATAGTAGATATTTATAGGAGCGTCGAGGGCAAAAGACAAGGGACGTAGGCGCGCGTTCACCAATTTTTTGCCGAACGACTCGGTTTGCATCGAACCCCGAACGACGTTACATTGAGTGAGTGGGTGGGGCTTACAAGGACTGGATCGTTGGAGCGCGATCTTGGCGAAAGTTGCCGAGCATCGGACGGCCGGCGTCACCGTCGTATGCGATCTCAATCGGATGACGGAACGATGCCACGTCTCTCGCAACGAAGAAGCGACACAGATCTTCTCGTCCGATCGGGAACGAACCGTCCCGGAAGCGTTGCCGGAATTGCGCCTACCCGTGAGGCGATTCTTCGAGTGATCCGAGGGATAGCGATGACCGATTCCCCCCCCGTTCGCGTGGTTCTGGCCAAAGTCGGACTCGATGGCCACGACCGCGGCATTAAAGTGGTCGCCCGCGCCCTGCGCGACGCCGGGATGCAGGTGATCTATGCCGGACTATGGCAGACGCCGGAAGCGGTGGTCCGAGCTGTGGCCGACGAGGACGCCGACTGGCTCGGATTGAGTCTCCTCAGCGGGGCGCACATGACGTTGGTGCCGCGCGTGCTGCAATTGCTGCGCGAGGCGGGGTTGGCGCACGTCGGCGTCCTGGTCGGCGGCATCATTCCGGAGGGCGACATTCCGAAATTGCGGCAAATGGGCGTGGCGCGCATCTTCGGCCCCGGCACGTCGTTGCCGGAGATCGTGACCTTTCTCCAGGAGCGCAGCGGTGCCGGCCATGCTTGAAACGCTGTTGGAACGCTTCCGCCAGGGCGACCGCTTAGCGCTGTCTCGGCTCCTCAGCACGGTGGCGCGCGGCGAACGCGTCGAAGAGATTCTCACCGGTGTCGGCGAACCGGCCAAACCGGCGCGCGTGGTCGCCTTCACCGGCAGCGGCGGCGTCGGCAAAAGCACCCTGGTCGGCAAGACGATTGAGACGATTCGCCTCCACGATCGCAGTGTCGCCGTGCTGGCTTGCGATCCGCAAAGTCCGCTGAGCGGCGGCGCGCTCCTCGGCGACCGCTTCCGCATGACGGCTCGACCCGACGACGACGGCGTCTTTATCCGCAGCCTCGCCGCCGCCGGAGGCCACGGAGCCTTGGCCGAGCATCTGCCCGCGCTCGTTCGCTTGTTGGAAGCGTTCGGCTTCGACGTGGTGCTGATCGAGACGGTAGGCGCGGGACAGGGCGACACCGTGGTGCGCGAATGGGTCGATGTCCTCGTTCTGCTCTTGCAGCCGGAAACCGGCGACGATTTGCAATGGGAAAAAGCGGGCCTGCTCGAAGTCGCCGACGCCATCGTCATTCATAAAGCCGATTTGTCCGGCGCGGACCGCGTCGAGGCGCAAGTGTTGGCCACGCTCTCGTTGGGAACCGGGCCGGTCGCTCCCGTGTTGCGCGTCAGTTCGCGCACGGGTGCGGGACTGGCCGAGTTGTGGCAAACCATCGCCTCTCTACCCTTGCGTCGCGGTCGACAAAAGCGTGGGCGCGATTTGCTGCTACTGGCGCAACAGACCTTGACGGCCCGTTTTGCCGCCGCCGAGGCGCATCCCGAATTGCAACAACTCCTCGCCTCCTGGGAGCGAGGTACCGTAACCTCAACTCAGGCGGCGGCGGCATTATTGCGCCTGCTCCGCGACACCGATCGTTAACCGTACCGCACCGATACCCTCTCCCTGTCATCTTGCCGAGGAGCGAAGGACATTTGATCGCAAACGTGGATCGTCTTACCTCGGCATGCACGCTTGTCACAATTATCGACGAGCGGGGTTGCGTAAGCGTTCCGTGAGAATGCCCGAGGTCGGGCATACTTTAAAAGGAACGACCTGGGCCGAGCGAAGGCCGACTACAGCGAAGCGATCCGATTGCATCCCGACAATTCATACGCCTTTTATCGTAGAGGATATTGTTACTTCAGCGGCGGAGTTCTCAATCGAGCCATCGACGATTATACCGAAGGAATACGAAATAATTTTTATCATTATTTCGCACGAGCGCAAGCCTATTATTTGTCCGAACAGTACGTTCTGGCTTGCGCCGACTGCACCGAGGCTCTCGAACGGAATCCTAAATACCTTCCCGCGCTCGTCTGCCGGGGGAATGCCTATTTGCGGATGG
>JAKBCS010000042.1 GCA_021807595.1 Planctomycetota bacterium
AATCAATCTTCGGGACCACAAGACCGCGAGGAAGCACCTACAAATGCAGAGACGCGATGACTTGCACAAGATTCTGCTCATCGGCTCTGGACCTATTGTCATCGGTCAGGCATGTGAGTTCGACTATTCCGGAACACAAGCGTGCAAAGCGCTGCGTGAGGAAGGATACACCGTCGTATTGGTCAACTCCAATCCGGCCACCATTATGACCGATCCGGAGACGGCGGATCGGACGTCCTCGATCCGGCGATGGAAGTGCATCGACGCGGTGCCCTCGAATCTGTAGCTACAGCTTCCCCTGGTAACGAGACGTTCCAGCCAAGCCATAACATCCAGAGAGAAGAGACGTTAGTTATCGATCTTTGGACTGGCATCCTTGGCAGAGGACTTCTCCTGCTGCCCGAAATCCGGCCATTTTTTCTCTTGCTGTGGACATACAACATCTTCTTTCAGAGGATCGATTGGACGCACGATCAAGGTCTGCTTTAGTGCCCGACAGAGATGTTGTGACTCGGCACTATTTAGAGTGTAAAAGCTCTCTATCCCAAGTGACTCAAGAGCGATAAGTAGGTCGCCTGTGGACAGGCAGGGGTTGTACGAGACAGCCTTTTCCGGATGGAAGAGGATCTCCTGGAGAAATTCCTCTGCCTGCGTTAAGTCGTTGGTTTTTTCCGCCGGCTTTAGCGAACGAATTTTTTCAAGGATCATCTTGCAAGCATCCGTTCGAGTTTGAAGGAAGGCCACCACGCCACACTGTCCCGGCCTAGTATCACTACAGCGATCTGGCCCAAAGTTGTATTTGCGTAGGGGAACCTTCTCAACCACGTCTGCGCGAGCGCAAGCGCAGTTTGCGTCTTGCCTCACGCTATCAACTTGCTGATCGAAACGTTTAAGACCTGCCACCAGCAAACTGCGTAAATAAAGGCTCAGGCGTTCCGTTCGTTCCTTATCGTCTCCGCCGTGGACTTGAGCAAGAGTTTGAAGACAGATGTTTCGCTTCCTCACCCGCCCCGGCCATTGTCCCCACAGTCGGATGACGTGTTGGTTGACTTCATCGAAAGAGTTATACTTATTCAGTATGCGAAGGAGATATTCGGCCTCTTTCAAGAGCCTGCGTTTGAACTCCTGCCGGGACACCAGCCCTGTACTGGTCTGGTCGTGCTGGGCGATCCGATTCCGTATTCTCTCCTTCGTCTTCGGCCCGTGAACAACTCGGGCGATCTGAATGGAGGTATCGAGAAAGAGTGGACCGCTTTTCTTTTTTCCCACGGTGGACTACTCCGTTACCATTCAATCTTTCAGATCGGGCAAATGCTCCCCTGAGATCGCACCGTAGGGGTCGAAACCGATGTCTTCAATGAGACGAAGAACCGCGTTCAAATCCTCAATTGTCTTCGTAGCCGGGCCGAGGTATTTGGCAACGATCTCCACGATGCTTTCGCATTGATCTTCTGTGAGCGACTCAACGCGCTTGGCAGCAAAGAGTTGTTTTAACATCCCTTGGGTATGGTTAAGGATGGTCTTCCAGTCGATGTCTCGGGTCGCCCGAAGATCCCACAATCGGCTCAGGGCCATCTCTAGGTCGTCGGCCGCGACGGTCATCGCCATCTGATCTTGGTGCTGAGCGGCATGCAGCATGACCTCGGCAGCGGTGTTGGCCTCTTTCCACCGCGTACGGAACATTGCTCGTTGCTCCGGCCCTTGTAGCCGACGGGGGATATTGTACTGCGCTGATGGGCGAACAGAGGGTTGCAATCGAGATCTGGGAACGCGCGTGAAAGAGTTGGGGGGCTCACCGGTTGGAGCAGACCCGTACCCTTCATCGAAGATGGGGAGAGATTCATTGACACGTGATCCCTCGCCCTCGCGTGACATGGGTGGTTTGACGACGCTGAATGGCGTGGTGATTTCGGAGTCCATCATCTTCATTTTCTCTTCTTGGGAGAACTACGCGCAATCGCATTGCCAAATTGTTTGATGTTCTCTTGCGAATATTGTTGGACGAACCCTCGAAGGTCAACTTCTGGAGGATCGACGAGGAAGGCATCGATGTCCAGTACGACCGAGAAAGCAGAGTTTATTTGTCTCTGACTCTGCTTCTTCAATGCACTCAGCACGGCTTGCCTCTGCCCTTTCGGCACGGCACTTGCCCGAACGGCGAGCATTCCCTCCCCGACAGGTACTTGAGCGGCTCTCTCGGTACCATTTATGACGATCCGATAGCGGCATTCGTTTCCCTGGATTATTAAGGCTACACCTAAGGCTTCCGGTTGGGCATCAAAAACCTGGTAGAACTCGGGTGCGACTGTCGCGAGGCCGAGTTCCCGAAGCCATTTCTCGGACTCCTCTTTGCTGTCAAAGGCAAAGTAATGCTGTTCCCGGTAGCCGACTCGCGCGAAAACGCTCACCTCAAGTTCGTCCAACACTGGTCCCATCACCGAATCTATCTGGTCGTGGAAAATTGCGATCTCCTCCGGGCTAATGATCTCATCGCTGGCCGTCTTGTCGAGTGACAAACTTGTACTCGTCATCGATAGCCCCAACTGGGTACCCGCAGCAAGATTGAAAGCGGATGTTCCCTGGGGAGTTGGAGCCGTGGATAGAATCCACTCGGGAGCATGAGCGATTAACTGTTTAAGGATTCGGCCGCATCGGTCCAGATAGAGTTGGCCGTCCTGATAGCGAACTTCACATACCATCCTCCGCAGGAGTGGTTCACGATTGTGAATCTGGGTGACAGTCCTAAAACCAGTTGTCATGTTGCTGCCTCGGCAAGAGAGCAAGCGTAGGGTCGATCCTTACAGCCATTATGCTGAAATTTGGCGCGTCCGCAAGCCCCCTGGTTCTTCTACCGCAAGTCGTTGGACGCTTCTCGCCACCAGCGTTTCGTCGCCCAAACGGTCCAGTCCGCTGTCGTTTGGCGGGCGAACAGTTCACCACACGGCACGGACATTGATGAAGGGCGAGTCGAGGTGTCGAGGTTCGCCGTATTCCTGCCATTTTGTCACTCCGCCACATTTGGAAGTTGGCGGAGTCAAGTCGTGCCAAGACGTGCCGTATGGTACCAATTGGCGGGAGTTGGCAGTAGATTTTCGGGAGGCGTCAAAAAGGTGGCGGTGTGGCGGAGTGACAAAATGGCATTCGTCCGCCGAGACAGGGCGACATGCCGAGAGCATCCGTTCAGCGATGCGCCTCTTGGATGCGGGCGCGTCGGCCATAAGATGAGGAGCAACCGACACGCTGGCCTTCAAGACCGCGAGGAAGCACCTACACATGCCGCGACGCGACGACTTGCACAAGATTCTGCTCATCGGCTCTGGACCTATTGTCATCGGTCAGGCATGTGAGTTCGACTATTCCGGAACGCAAGCGTGCAAAGCGCTGCGCGAAGAAGGATACACCGTCGTATTGGTCAACTCCAATCCGGCCACCATTATGACCGATCCGGAGACGGCGGATCGGACGTACATTGAGCCGATCACCTGGGACATGGTGGCGCGGATCATCGAACGCGAACGCCCGGATGCGCTGCTGCCGACGCTGGGCGGACAGACGGCTCTGAATACGGCGATGGAACTGCATAAGCGCGGCGTTCTCGAACAGTACAAGGTCGAGATGATCGGGGCGACGCCGGCCGTCATCGATAAGGCCGAAGACCGCGAGCAGTTCAAGCAGGCGATGCAGAAAATCGGTATCGCCGTGCCGAAGAGTGGCGTGGCGCGCTCGTTCCAGGAAGCGCTAGAAATTCTCGAACGCATCGGTTTGCCGTGCGTGCTGCGGCCGAGTTTCACGCTCGGCGGGACCGGCGGCGGCATCGCCTACAACCGCGAAGAGTTCAATCAGCTGATCGTTCGCGGACTCGATCTCAGCCCGGTCGGCGAGGTGTTGATTGAAGAATCCATCATCGGTTGGAAAGAGTTCGAGTTGGAGGTCATGCGCGATCGGGCGGATAACGTCGTCATCGTTTGCTCGATTGAAAACTTCGATCCGATGGGAGTGCATACCGGCGATTCGATCACCGTGGCTCCGGCGCAGACGCTGACGGACAAGGAATATCAGCGGATGCGCGATGCCTCCTTGGCCATCATCCGCGAGATCGGCGTCGAGACGGGCGGCAGCAACATACAATTCGGTGTCAATCCCGTCGACGGCCATATGGTCGCCATCGAGATGAATCCGCGCGTCAGTCGGTCGAGCGCGCTCGCCTCCAAAGCGACCGGCTTTCCCATCGCCAAGATCGCAGCCAAGTTGGCCATCGGTTATCGGCTCGACGAGCTGCGCAACGACATTACCCGTGAGACGCCGGCCTGCTTCGAGCCGACCATCGACTATGTCGTGACCAAGGTTCCGCGTTGGGCTTTCGAGAAGTTCCCCGACGCCGACACGACGCTGACGACGCAGATGAAATCGGTCGGCGAGACGATGGCGATTGGCCGGACCTTCAAGGAATCGCTGCAAAAAGCGTTGCGCGGACTGGAAACGGGCAGTTTCGGCCTCGGTTGTTCGCGCGGCGACCTGTGGGGCACACCGCGCCAGCCGAGTCTCGAAGACATTTACGCCCGCCTGGCCACGCCGACCGCCGAGCGCATGTGGTACATCCGCTATGGCTTCAAGGCGGGGCTGACGCTGGAGGACATCCATCAGCAGACGAAGATCGACCGCTGGTTCCTGCACAACATTCAGGAAATCGTGGCGATGGAGGATCGTCTGCGCGATGCGGCAGATCTCGTGCGGACCCGCACCCGCGACGAGGACATACGCGAGCTTCTGTTGGACGCGAAGCAGTTCGGATTCGCCGATAAACAGCTGGCGTTTTTGTGGCGTTCGACCGAAATGGAAGTGCGGCGATTGCGCAAAGAATTGGGCGTCGTGCCAGTGTATAAACTCGTCGATACCTGCGCAGCCGAGTTCGAGGCATACACGCCGTACTATTACTCTACCTATGAAAAGCCGATCGAATTCAGCGACCCAGCAGCTAACGCAGCCGGGTCCCCGACAAGCAAGGTTTATTTTGATAACGAGACCCGTCCGCCCAGCGGTAAGGATCGCATTATGATCCTCGGCGGGGGGCCGAATCGCATTGGGCAGGGGATCGAGTTCGATTACTGTTGCTGTCAGGCTGCGTTCGCCCTGCGGGGCGAGGGCTACGAAACGATCATGGTCAACTCGAACCCGGAGACGGTTTCGACCGATTATGACACCAGCGATCATCTCTTCTTTGAACCATTAACTACTGAAGATGTCTTAAATATCTGCGATGCCATGCAGCCGAAAGGGCTGATCGTCCAATTCGGCGGGCAGACGCCGTTGAATCTGGCGCGCGGACTGGAAGCGGCGGGCGCGCCGATTATCGGCACGAGCGTGGATAGCATCGACCGCGCCGAGGACCGCGAACAGTTTCAAGAGATGGTGCGGCGATTGGGTTTGAAACAACCGGCCAACGGCACCGCACTCGATTTACAACAAGCGATTCATGTGGCCCGTCGCATCGGCTATCCGGTACTGGTGCGTCCCAGCTACGTTCTCGGCGGCAGAGCGATGGAGATCGTCTACGATGAGATGGCGTTGAGTCGCTATGTCGGCTATGCGATGGAGGTGTCGGCGGGCAAGCCGATCTTGATCGACAAGTTTTTGGAGTCCGCGATCGAAGTCGATGTCGATTGCCTCAGCGACGGCACACGCACGCTGATCGGCGGGGTCATGCAACACATTGAGGAAGCCGGTATCCACTCCGGCGACTCGGCTTGCGTCATTCCGCCGTACAGCTTGCCGGTCGATGTGATTGAGGAGATCAAACGCCTAACGCGCGCCATGGCACTAGAGTTGAGTGTAAAGGGTTTGATGAACGTACAGTTTGCCGTGCAAGGAAACACCGTGTACGTTCTCGAAGTGAATCCGCGCGCCAGCCGTACCGCGCCGTTCGTGTCCAAGGCCACCGGCATCTCGCTGGCTCGCCTGGCGTCTCTGGTCATGGTCGGCAAAAGTCTCGACGATTTGGGATTATTTGAGGAGGTGACTCCGAAACATTACTCGGTCAAAGAGAGCGTGTTTCCGTTCAACAAGTTCACCGGGGTGGACATCATCCTCGGCCCGGAGATGCGTTCGACCGGCGAAGTGATGGGCATCGACGATAGCTTCCCTCTGGCGTTCGCGAAAAGTCAGATGGCGGCCAACAGCGCCTTGCCGCAACCGGGAGACGGGCAAGTGTTCGTGTCCGTGGCCGAGCGGCACAAGCAGGAGGTAATCCCGATAGCTCGGGCGCTCGTGGAGATGGGCTACAAACTGTTGGCCACGCGCGGGACGGCTAAAGCGCTGCGCGCGGCGGGTATCGTCGTCGAAGAGTTGAACAAGTTGCAACAAGGGAGGCCCAACCTCATCGACTACATGAAAAATAAACAGATTTCGTTGATCTTGAATACGCCCAGTGGAAAGGGATCGCGCACCGACGAAGGCAAGATTCGCTCGGCGGCGGTGGCCAACGGGGTGACGTGCATCACCACATTGTCGGCGGCGCACGCCGCCGTCGAAGCCTGCCGCGCCAGCCGGCAACGACCGTGGACCGTGTGCGCCTTGCAAGATCGTTTCCTAAAGGAAAAGCAATAGAATCGGCTCGATGAAGACTTCTTTGCCCCTCGTGGCGTTGTCGCTATTCCTCACCGGCCTCAACGCCCTGAAACCGCTGCACGTCGATGATACGACGTACTGCTGTTTCGCCCGCCAGTTTGCCGCTCGTCCCCTCGATCCCTACGGACACACTCTCCTCTACTTTAGCGATCCGTTGCCTGCCTTAAAGGTTCTGGCCCCGCCGGTACTGCCCGCATGGTGGGCGCTGGGCATTCGACTGTTCGGCGAACGTCCGGTGTTGTGGAAACTGTGGCTGTTTCCATTCGTGCTGTTGTTCGTGGTTTCGTTGGCCAATCTGCTGCGCCGTTTCGCTCCTTCCTCGGCTATGCCACTCCTCCTGATGACGGTGCTATCGCCGGTATTTTTGCCGAGTTTGAATCTTATGATCGACATACCGGCACTGGCCTTAAGTCTGACCTCGATCGTGCTGTTTATCCGCGCTTGCGATCGCCGTTCGGCTTGGGAAGCCACCTTCGCCGGACTGGTTGCGGCGCTGGCCATGCAAACGAAATATACGGGTATCCTCGGTCCAGCCGCGATGTTGGCTTACGCTTCTATCTTCCGTCGCTGGCGGCTTGGGCTACTCGCTCTGGCGTCGGCTACGCTTGGCTTCGCCTCCTGGGAAGGTTTTCTCATCTGTCGATATGGCGAATCCCACTTCTTTCATCATGCGACGAATACGCCCAGCACGCTTGAGGTCAAACTATCCCTGTTTCCGTGCCTTTTTCCCATTCTCGGAGCCGTCGCTCCGTCGCTGTCGCTGTTGGCTTTGTTGGTAGGACGCGCTTCGCGTCGAACGCTTCTCTTTGCCGTTTTGCTCGCCGCGTTGCCGTATTCGCTGATCGGGTGGTACGATCCGGTTCTCGTCGATTTCGGCTACGATTACCTTCCGTTAACGGGGGTTCTCTTTCCCATCACCGGAGTTGCAGTCGTCTCCTGTCTGGGGCTGTCGGCTTGGCATTTGTTGTATCCGAGGCGAGGCGAGCCGGTGCTGCCTCTGTTTTCGGCGCAAGGGAACACGGCTTGGTTTTTGATACTCTGGGTCGTTCTCGAACTATGCGGCTACTTCGTTCTCAGTCCGTTCGCCGCCGTGCGTCGCATTATGGGATTCGTGGTGGCCTCGACGTTGTTACTAGGATATTATGCCGAGCAATCTCCAATGGAGGACCGTCAAACAAGATTGTTAACGGGTCTCGTCGCCGCCACGATACTCCTGGGGTTTGGCTATTGGGTTGTCGATTTTGTTGAGGCGAGGGCCGAGCGGCAGGCCGCTTATCGCGCCCTCGACCGCATCCGAGAAGAAGATGCGAACGCCGTTGTCTGGTACGCCGGCTATTGGGGTTTTCAGTATTACGCCGAGGAAGTCGGCATGAAACAAGCCGTCCCCTTGCTCGACGACGAGTCTGCGCAACTGTTGCCGCCTACCCACTTTCATCGGGGCGATTGGCTGGTAATGCCCGACGATGCCATTCCGCAACAATCGTTGGATCTCGACGAAAAGGACATGGAGTTCCAGGATACCCTTTCGATGAGCGACGAGGTGCCGCTACGCACGCTCATCTATTACTATTCCGGCACGCCGCCTTTGCGCCATCGACGCGGGCCTCGCCTCGACGTTCGCCTCTATCGCATCAAAAGGGATTGTACCGCTCGTTTACCCCGCTGACGACGAAATGGGAAGACCGTCACTCCAGCCAACTGTAGGGGTAATTGGCATCGTCTAGGTCCGAAGCCTGCCGCGTCAAGCACAGCGGTCGCATGGTGTCGATCATGACGGCGAGTTCGTCGGTGTGCGTCATGGATCGGCTGGCGACGATGGTTCCCGGATGGGGGCCGTGCGGGATGCCGCGCGGATGGAGCGTGAACGATCCTTCCTCGACTCCGCGCCGGCTGCCGAATTGGCCGCGCACATAATACAGCACTTCATCGGCTTGCACGTTGGAATGGGCGTAGGGAACCTTGATCGCTTCGGGATGCGTATCGAGCATCCGCGGGGCGAAGGTGCATATCACGAAACCCTCCGCCTCGAAAGTCTGTTGCACCGGCGGCGGCTGATGTATCGTTCCAGTGATCGGCTCGAAATCGTCGGCATTGAAAGTGAACGGATAAACGAAGCCATCCCAGCCAACCGCGTCGAACGGATGCTGCGCCAAGACGTAGCGCGTCAGCCGGGAACCGTCCTTGATTAGGACGGGGACTTCTTCCTCGCGGTCGATCGTCAGTGCTTCGCTCGGCCCATACAAATCGCGTTCGCTGTACGGAGCGCCGAGCCGTAGCTGCCCGTCGGGATTGAGATAGCGCGGCGGAATTACCACGCTATTCGCGGCCTCCACGACCAGCAAATCCGGCTGAATCTCGGCGTCGAAGTCGAGCCGATACGTCGTGCAATGCGGGATCACGATGTAATCGTAGGGTTTGAACGGCAGTACGCCGAACAGGCTCGTCAGCGTGCCCCGTCCCTTGTGGACGAACAACACCTCATCGGCGGAGGCATTGCGATACAATTCGGCTTGCGGTTGTGCGGGACGGCAGCGCGCGATCGACACGTCGGCATTGGCCATGAGCGGCACGCGGCCCGTGACGGTATCGCCGGCCGCTTTCATCCCTCCCGATTTCAGATGGTGGTGCCGAAGCATCGGTTCCTCGGCAAACTTCAAAGTCCATTGGCCCGCCGGCTCGACCTTGCGAACGCGCGTCGGTGGACGTAAGTGGTAGACGATGCTGTAGGCCCGACCGAAACCGGCGGTGGTGACGACTTCTTCGTAGTAGATGCCCTCGTTGCGGTAGCCCGGCTCATGCCGATGCGCGATATGCCGTTTGCGGGGCAACGATCCCATTCGACGATAAGGAGGCACGGTGAGACTCCCTTAAAGCGTATTCGCAACGGCCCCTTCTCCCCTGAGTGCGAGGAGTCTGCCGAAAAAACCGGCGAGGGGGATTGTGGTAGTATACCCTCCAACGCGGAGGCTTGCGACCGATGTTACTGTCCGATGACTTTGTGCCGCTCGATTTCTTGGAACGGTAATGGATTCCCTCAATTCGCTGTACAGCGACACGCTTGGATTCGCCCCTCTCCCCTGAGTACAGGAGAGGGTAGCGGTGCCGTACTGTTAGAAGAAGACTTGGGTGCGAATCCAATAGAGATTCTCATGTTTGGTAAAGTGGTTCGTGCCCAAGAAGACGGGCGAACCGAACATGGCGTGCTGCCAATCGAGATAGATGCGGACGTAATTGTTGAGATACCAGTTTATACCGGTGTCCACGGCGGTGGCGTTATTGCTCCATAGAGCCGGGTTCGCCAAATTGTTGGTGAAAATCTGATTGCCCAGTTGCAGATTGGAGACGCGCGAGAACAACTCGATGGCCCCCGGATTGAGTCGTCCATTGTAAAATCCGAACGGCCGTTTCGGTTCCAACAAATAGACGCGGCGTGTGATCTCCTCGCCGGTGATGAAATACGTCAGTGCAAGGCTCCATCCTTCTAGGGGAACCGTGGTGCGTTGGGTGCTGGCAAACCCGACAAACGCATCGGTACCCAACAAGAAGTTCTTGGTGACGGGCAAAGTTTGATTGCTGAAGGAATACTGTTGAAATCCACCTTGATAGCCGGCCACCATTGTAAAGCTCTTGTAGTAATACGCCACATCGCCGCCCCACTGCATGCGCATCCCGTTCTCAAAGGCTCCGTTGTTGAATTCCAGAAAGATCGGCGAGACGTTCTCGACGTTGGCCGAAGGGGATTGATCGTTCGCCGTGGTCAAGAACGTCGGCTGCAAAGGGTTGTGTTCGTCGCCGGCGTTGTAAGAACCACTGATATTAAGTTGCTCCAACCAATCGATTCCAGAATGCAGAAACGGCTTGAAGTTCAGAAAGGTGTAAATGTCCTTGCTGTTGTTATAATCTTGGAACGAACGCCGCGGACCGTTGAAAGCACCGACGAAATACTCCATCTGGCGCTCGAAAAGCTGGCCGTGCATCATGGCACCGATTTGACGGTTGCCGGCGAAGTTGCCGATAAACAACGATCGCTCCGGCGCAATGAGATCGCTTTCCGAGATTTTAATGTACTCGTAGGAATACGGCGTTTTCATGCGACCGACGCGGAGCTGGAAGTTCTCTTTATAGCGCGGGGCGAAATTGAGATCGACCCACGAATCGAGTATATCGAGCGGTCCATAACCACGATTGATGACGGTATAATAATAGGCGTAAGGAGTGACCTGCCCCTGGATGTACCAGCGTTGACGAGGGATGACGAAGTTATCGTGCAAGGCATCGCCGGTATTGCTGAATAATCTTCCATCGGCCTGTGTTAAATTGTGAAATTCGAAGGTAATGAAATCGTCGGCACTGCGAATTTCGAGACCTTCGCGGAAAGAGACCGTCGCCGGCACGCGCGGCGGCCTCATGTTCCGCTGATAGGTGCCCAACATATCGACGTAAGATTCCATGGATTGACGCGGTGCCTCTTCAATGACTTGCCCTGCGCCGCCGAGACCCGATTGACGGCGCGGCCGGCGGAGCGGCTCAACGGTAATGGGCACTTCCTCCTTGTTCTCATCCTCTTGACTATCCAGTTCGTCGGAGATCGATTTTTGCTTCGTTTCCGCCGATTTTGCCTCGATCGGATCGTCGCCCGCGGAGCTATCTCCATCTTCCTGAAGGAACGTAAATATGGGGCGAAATTGAACGCCGTTGGGGATGCCCTTGCCGTCCGGATTATTCGGAACGATGCCGAAAACCCCATCCGACCCTTGCTTCTGGAGGAGGTTGTATTGCTTCGAGAGTCGGTCGTAACGCTTTTGCAGGCTGTTGTTCCGCGATTCCAGCCGACGCAATTGCCATTCGATTCGCGTCCGCCAATCGGGGCCATCCGGGTCGGTATTTGGCTCCGATTCCTCGGAAGACGGTGCGTCGCCGAACCCCTCCTGAGCGCATAATCTGACCGCGCTCGACGAGAGGAAAACAAGTATCGTTCCGGTTAGCGCCAGAACGATGCTTATCTTATTCAATCGATCCATTCCGCCTCCCCGCAGAAACGGCCTCGCAAGCGAGCGGACGACCGGCGAGAGTCGTGAACGAGTTCTTTAATACAATTTCCATAAGCGAGCGATTCCATATCGACTAGCCGCTGGCATTGCAAGGGCAAGCGTATCAATGGAAGTGAATGAATGAACGAAAGTGGGTTCTCGTTCGTCTTCTTCTTGACATTCCGCCCGCCGGGGGGTTACGGTTGATCGACGGTTTCATTTTCTAGCAGCGGCCAGGCTTTCGATGGGGAGGGAAGGGTTTTGCCTCGCGCGATCGTGACGAAGGGAGTGGATGAAGGCAAACAGTTTGCGTTGAGTGGCGAGCGCATCGGCATCGGGCGCGATGCGACCAACCGCATTCGGCTACACGATACCGAGGTGTCGCGCCGCCACGCTGAGTTCGCGCATTCTGCCGAGGGGTATCGCCTGGTCGATCGCAACAGCGCCAACGGCACGTTCGTCAACGGGCAATCGATCCGCGATGTGTTGCTTCAAACGGGCGATCAGATACAAATTGGCCAGACTACCCTCGTCTATACCGCGGGAGCGCGCTCCGGCGTTTGGGACTCGCCGCGAGGCGATCTTGCCGACCGCATCAGCCTCATCGCCCGCCACGATCTCGAGCTGCCGTCGGCCATCGTTCAATCCATCGGCGAGACGGAAGGCAGCCGGATTCTCGCCCATCCAGAGCAGGCGGAGGGACCGTGGCTGCAAAATGCCTTGGCCAACCTCATGTATCAGGCCACGCAGGCCGTCAGCCATATTCTCGATCTCAACCAACTGCTCGATCGCATCTTGGAGTTGATCTTTCGCCACCTCGATGCCGACCGCGGCTGCATCATGCTGCGCGATGTGCCCGTGTCCTCCTCCCCCCTCACCCCGCCACCTCCCGGCAGGCGCGCGGAAGACACCGGCGATGCACCGCGGCTTGCCGTCGCCGAGTTTCAACCGAAAGCGGCACGCTGGCGCGACGGTCTCGATCGCCAAGAAAAGATACCCATCAGCCGAACGCTCATGGATTACGTTCTCCGCGAGAAACAAGGTGTTCTCGTGTCCGACGTGGCCCGCGACGAGCGCTTTCAGGCGGTGCAGAGCATCGTTCGCCACGGCATTAGCGAGATCATCTGCGTACCCATGAAGGGCCGTCACGAAACGCTGGGACTTCTTTATCTCGATGCGCGCACGCCGTCGCGCGATCCGCTCGGCTCTCCGCTGCCGGCCGGGAAGTCGGCCAATAAGTTCACGCGCGAGCATCTCTATCTGGCCGGCGCGATGGCCCATCATGCCGCCTTGGCCGTTGAGGAAACGCGCTACTATCAGGCGATGGTGCAAGCGGAGCGCTTGGCGGCAGTCGGCCAAACTATCGCCGCGCTCTCGCATCACATCAAGAACATTCTCCAAGGGCTGCGCAGTGGCAGCGAGATCCTTAAATTGGGACTGAAGGACATGGATGCGGCCCTGCTGCAACAGGGCTGGAAGAACATCGAGAAAAATCAGGGCAAAATCTACGACCTCGTCATGGACATGCTCAGCTATTCCAAGGAGCGCGAGCCGAACATCGAACTCGCAGACCTCAATGCGACGGCCCGCGATACCGTCGAACTGTTGGCTCCGCGCGCCAAAGAACTGGGGATCGCGTTGACCGTTCGCTTGGACGAGACGCTGCCAAAATGTCCCGCCGATCCAGAAGGCATTCATCGCGCCCTATTGAACATTCTCGGAAACGCCTTGGATGCGGTCGAGGAAGAGGAATCGCCGAGCGTTCAAGTCTCGACCGCCCAAGAATCCGACGGCGAATGGGTCCGTATTGAAGTGCGCGACAACGGCCCCGGCATCTCACTGGAAAAGATCAACGACATCTTTCGACCGTTCGTCAGCACCAAAGGCGCGCGCGGCACGGGACTGGGACTCGCCGTCAGCCGAAAGATTCTCCGCGAACACGGTGGCGACATCCTGGTGCGCAGTCAACCCGGACAGGGCAGTCTCTTTATCCTCCGCCTCCCCCTGCCACGGGCATCGTCTTCGGAAATTCCCAATACGATCGGCATTCAATCGGCACCTCCGCCCAATTGAGGCGAACCGGCAGCGTCAGCCGCCGGGTAGCACTTCGATCGCCGCCGGTTGGTCCAGGAAAGTTGGCCTCCATTTGTATCTCGGCTTTTGGTAAAGTTCCGTGGCTTCAAGTGCCGGACAGTGTTGTCGGAAGGGTTCGAGGAACAGGGATGTTCCCGGACGGACGACTCGGCGATGGATCGGGGGAGGGTGAGGGCGTGGCCTCGCGTTGGCGGATTCGCCACAAATTGATGCTCGGTCTCGGCCTGGTGCTGACGACGATGGTTCTGCTCTTGGCGGGAACCATTCGCAACATCTGGTCGAACTACCTCGACATGAGCAGCCTGCGCGTGATGACTTCCCAACTGCACGATGCCGAAGAACTCCGCGTCGCCGTCGGCGACATCACGCGACTCATCGAGAGAAAGAGGCTCCAAGGCCACGACGCGCCCGAACTACCACGATACGACGGCAAGAAAGAAGTCGAGTCCCACCAGAGTTTGAAACTGCCCCCGCTACCCGACGATCTGGTCGATGGACTGTCCAAGGCGAAACGCAAAGCGCCGACAACACCCGAACAAGCCATTGAGAAGGCCAACGATTACCTCCATATCTGTGAAGCGGCTCTGCTCGGACACGAAGCCGCCCGAAACACAAAAGTAGAGCTGGAGCTGCTGCAAATCCTTCGTTCCAAGTTCGACGCGCTCGGCAAACAATGGAATCGTCCGGACGATCGCAAAAAGGCGAGTTCGCTCGATGTCTCGATGGAGCCGAACCTGGACGACGGCAAAATTGACGGCGAGCAAGAAGAACAATGTGCGAAATTGATGGGAGAGATTGTCCACATCGCCAGTGACGTGCGCGATCACATTGAGGGAGACATCCGCGACCGCATCGGCAATTCGCGGGGCAATTATCAGATCACCCTCTGGATCGTCGTGCCTTCGAGCATCGTCGGTTTGTTGCTCGTCATCGGTCTGTTAAGTTCCTTCTACGCTTGGGTCTTTCATCCGATCCGCGATTTGGAGGCCGGCGTCAATCGCGTGGCCAAGGGCGATTTCGAACATCGCATCGAGTTGCACAGCGGCGACGAGATGGAAGATCTCGGCGTGGCCTTTAACGACATGATGGGACGTTTGCAAGAGCTTTACGGCGATCTGGCGCGGCAAGTCAACGAGCGCAGCCGACAATTGGTCCGTTCGGAACGGTTGGCCAGCGTCGGCTTTTTGGCGGCGGGCGTGGCGCACGAGATCAACAACCCCTTGGCCAGCATCGCCTTTTGCAGCGAGGCGTTGGAAGCGCGGCTCCACGATCTGCTCCGCAATCTGCGAGCGAACGGCCGATCCGATGAGGAACACGAGGTTTTCAGCAAGTATCTGCGGATGATCCAAGAAGAAGCGTTCCGCTGCAAGAACATCACGGAGCGTCTGTTGGCATTCAGCAGGCCCGGCGAACGTCGCCGCGAAAAGGCCGACCTGCGCGAACTGGTACAACTCGTTCTCGACGTGACGCAGCATCTGCCCAATCATCGCGGCAAAGAGATTCAATTCGAGATGAACGCCGACCGCCTCGCCGCCGGTGAGCCGATCTGTGCTTGGGTCAACGGCGAAGAGATAAAATCGGTCGTTCTCAATCTCGTCGTCAACGCCCTGGACAGCATGAATGAGGGCGGCAAATTGACGATCCGTCTCGGCCAGCGCGGCGACATGGCCGAGTTGCAGTTTACCGATACTGGTTGCGGTATGAATCAAGAAGTGTTAGAGAACATCTTTGAGCCGTTCTATACCCGCAGCCGCACCGGCAAGGGTACGGGCTTGGGATTGACGATCACGCATCGCATCATCACCCAGCACGGCGGCGAGATTGAAGCGAGCAGTCCCGGCCCGAATCGAGGCAGCACGTTCATTGTGCGTCTGCCCGTGAGAGAGGTGGAAGGGGCGCATGTTCTGCCGGGCCCGGGCCTAACGCCCGGCAAGAACGAGGAGGCAACCGCGTCGGCCCGCGCGGCGTAACGGACGACGGGCGGGGTCGCGTTAGCGCCCCGAGTGTTTCGTCTCGAGGCGATTTGGTCTCAAGGCGCTAAAGCGACTCCGCTCGCCTGAATAACGGAATGGAAGCCATGCCAGAGATTACTCTCAATCGAACCTCTGCCCGCGATCGCGTCGAGACGCATCGCTGCTTGCGGGTACTCTTCGTCGATGACGAGAAGCCGCTGCAAGAATTGATGCGCGCCGAGTTGCCTCGCTTGGGCCACGAGGTCACGATCTGCCCCGACGGCAAGACGGCGTTAAAGACGCTGGAGAAGAGTACCTTCGACGCCGCCATTCTCGATCTGCGCATGCCGGGCATGAGCGGAATTGAGGTGTTAGAGCATCTCAAAAAGATCAGTCCCGACACCGAAGCCGTGGTGATGACCGGCCACGCCACGATGGAAACGGCCATCGAAGCGGTGCGTTTGGGCGCGCTCGATTACATGACCAAACCGTGCAAGCTGGCGCAAATCGAGGCCGTGCTGTGCAAAGTGGCCGAGAAGCGGGAGTTGAAACACAAGAACCTCGCGCTACAGACGCGGGTGCAGGCTGCCGAAGGACCGAGCATTCTCGTCGGCAAATCGCCGGCGATGGCCGCCGTCCATCGTCTCATCGACACCATCGCGCCGACCGATTCGACGGTGTTGATTCTCGGCGAAACCGGCACTGGCAAAGAGCTAGCCGCGCGGACGCTGATGCAAAAAAGTAAGCGCGGCGACATGCCGTTCGTGCCGGTCAACTGCGGCGCGCTGGCCGAGCATCTCGTCGAGAGCGAACTGTTCGGCCATCGCAAAGGCGCGTTTACCGGAGCCGACCGCGATCACAAGGGACTCTTTGAAGTGGCCAACGGCGGCACGCTGTTCCTCGATGAAGTCGGCGAGCTGAACAAAAACATTCAGGTCAAGCTGTTGCGCTTCTTGGAATCGGGCGAGATTCGCCGCGTCGGCGATACCCAGCCCTTCCGAACCGACGTGCGCGTTCTGTGCGCCACCAACCGCGATTTGCGAACGATGATCCGAGAAGACGAGTTCCGCGAGGATCTGTACTTCCGCATTAACACGTTTGAAGTACGTCTGCCTCCCTTGCGCGAACGGCGTCAGGACATACCGGAGTTGGCGCGTCATCTTTTGGCCCGCGCCGCCCGCCGTCCCGCCGATCAGGTGGCCGATTTGCTTACCCCGGAAGTCATCGACTTGCTGCTCGAACACGAGTGGCAGGGCAACGTCCGCGAAATGGCGAACGTGATGGAACACGCCTACATCCTCGCCGGCGGCGGTCCCATCATGCCGGAGCATGTGCCGCACTCGGTTCGCAGTCCCAACCTCGAAACCTCGACATTGAAATTGTCGGACTCCTTACCCGGGGCACCCTCGACGAGCGCTCCCGGTTCGCCGCGCACCCTGCGCGAGATCGAGATGGAGCATCTTCTGCGCGTGCTGGAAAAGCACAGCGGCAGCAAGACCAAAGCTGCCGAGGAACTGGGGATCAGCCTCAAAACCATGTACAATAAGCTGAATCAACTACAAGAGGATCGAAAATCCGCCGGTTGATCGGTGAGGGATGCCTTTTGCGCCCCGCTTCGTCCGGCGCAGACGCCCAGGCCCGTTTGAGGAAGCCCATCGAAGGCGTTCCACCCGAATCGATCCGCGCCACCCTACGCTAGCATCGTTCGCAGCACCCCGGTGTTATTGTCTGGCCAAACGATGGAATTGCTCGCGCAGTTGCTGCGTGATGGGGCCGGGCTTGCCGTTGCCGATGAGTCGGCCATCGCATTCGACGATGGGAGCGACCTCGGCGGCGGTTCCGGTCAGAAAACACTCGTCGGCACTATAAATATCGTGCCGGGTCAGCGCCATCTCTTGGACGAGAATCTGGGCCGCGCGCGCCAGCTCGATGACGGCGTTGCGCGTGATGCCTTCGAGAATCCCGGCAACGAGATGCGGTGTCCGCAAGATACCGCGCTTGACGAGAAATAGGTTGTCGGCAGTGCATTCCGCCACTTCGCCGTTGTGATTGAGCATAATCGCTTCTTGGCAACCGGCTCGAACCGCTTCGATTTTGGCGAGAATGTTATTGAGATAATTGAGCGATTTGATCCGAGCGTTGAGCGCATTGGGATGATTGCGAATGATGGACGACGTGACGATACTCAGCCCTCTTTCGTAGGACTCGGCCGAATAGAGCGCGATGTCATCGACGATGATAATGATTTGCGGATTCGAGCAGCGCTTGGGATCGAGTCCGAGAGTGCCCGCGCCGCGCGTCACAACGAGACGAATGTAACCGTCGATCTTGGCATTCGCTCGCATGGTGTCGAGAACGGCCTGCGACATCCGTTCGGGGGGAAGCGGAATCTCCAGCGCGATGTGGCGCGCGCTTTCGTAAAGGCGTTCGATGTGTTCGCCGAGACGGAACACCTTGCCGCCATAGATGCGGATGCCCTCGAATACACCGTCTCCGTAGAGTAGGCCATGATCGAAGACGCTGATTTTGGCGTCGTCCTTCTCGAACAATTTTCCGTTGATCCAAACCTTGCTCATGGTGTTCCTCGCGGTCGCATCCCCGTCAACATTCGACGTCCGTGGACAGACAAACTCCGGAAGCGGAGCGATGATTGGCGATTGAGGCGGCCGTTTCTCCGCTCGTGTCTTCCACGCGCCCCTTCACCAAGCGAACGAACCGATCGGTGTTGGCAACAATCTCCATGTTATGCGTTACCATCACGATTGTCAGCCGTTCTTGGCGGTTCAAGTCGCGCAGCAAGCGAACGATCTCTTCGCCCTTGTCGGCATCGAGATTGCCCGTCGGTTCGTCGGCGAGCAGCACGCGCGGCTTGTTGATGAGCGCCCGCGCGATGGCGGCGCGTTGCATCTCGCCGCCCGATAGTTCGCGCGGCTTGTGGCGCAGGCGGTGCCCCAGACCCACGCGATCGAGTAGTTCCGTGGCGGCTTGCTTGAGCGCGCGACGTTCGCGGAACCAGCCGCGCATCGGCAGCGCGATCATCTTCGGCATCAACACATTTTCAAGCGTGCTAAGCTCCGGCAGCAGATGATAGAACTGGAAGATAAACCCGAACGTCTGATTGCGCAGCCGATCGCGCTGCTCGGCCGGTTGATTGTCGATGCGTTCTCCTTCGAGAAGCACGCGGCCTTCATCCGGTTTGTCGAGCGTGCCGAGAACGTGCAACAGCGTGCTTTTCCCGCTGCCGGAACTGCCAACGATGCTGAGAAACTCGCCGGCATACACTTCGAGATCCAGGCCGTTCAGCACCGGCACCTCGATGGCGTGCTTGCGATAGGCTTTGTGAACGTCGATCGCCGTCAATAGTGGGATATTATCGCGCATTATTTTCCTCTCTCGTTCGCTCGAATTACTCGTAACGCAGTGCCCGCACCGGATGCAACAGAGCGGCGCGCAGGGCCGGCAAGACGCTAAACAGCACGGCGATCGCCACCGCGCCCCCGTTAATCAGCAGCACGCTCCACACGTTCAGATCCGTTGGGATTTCATTGAAGTAGTACACGGAGCGATCGAACAATTCGTGCCCCGTCCAGCGTGTGAGCCATTGTTCGATCTCGTTGATGTTGAGGGTGATGTAGACGCCGCTCAACGACCCCAGCAGCGCCCCGACCACACCCAACAATAAGCCGTAGGTCAGGAATATATTCAGCACCCCGGTGTTCGAGGCTCCGAGCGCTTTGAGGATTCCGATATCGCGCGTTTTTTCGACGACGATCATCGAGAAAATGGCGAGGATGCCGAAACCGGCCACGGCGATAATCATGAACAAAAGCACATTCAAGATGCCTTTTTCGATGCTGATGGCGGCCAACAGCGGTCCTTGTTTGTCTTCCCAGGTATGCACACTCAGACTCCAATGGGCGGGCAACAAGGACTGCAAACGATCCTTGACGGCGTGCAAATCGCGATAATCCTTGATGCGGATTTGCAAACTGGTCGCTCGATTATCCATACCGCGCAGACGCTGCAATTCGTCGATGGGCACAAAGACATAATTGGCGTCGTATTCACTCATTTCCGAGCGGAAATAATCGCACACCGCACAGCGCCATTCGACCGGCTTCATGCCCTGCCCGCTAATCGTCGTCACCCATACGTCGTCGCCGGGATCGAGCGTGCGGATCTCCTGTGCCGCCTCCTCCGGTTTCATTTTGGCTCGAAAGTGAGCGACGGCATAACCGACGATGATGGTGGAAGGTGGCAATTCGCGCGAGGGAGGCGGATCGGGAACGGGCGAGCCGTCCTTCGGTTTCGGCAACATCGACCGAGCGATCTCGTCGAGGCGTCTCGGTGGATGAAAGAGACTGTTCCTCTCAAGGGCTTCCCGACTCAGCGCGAACGAAGGCTTTCCCTTATGAAGCATCAAGTGTTCTGCGAAGCCCCCCACGCGCGCCCGCCCCTCCGGATCGACGCCGATAATGTGAACGGGCCGAGCGATGGGCGAACCGTTGCAATTGAATTGGATCATCCCGAAAATTTCCAACGTCGGCGTCATGGCTTCGATGCGTTGGCTGAGAAAAGGGTCGGACTGAATGAGGGCCATTTTGCCTTCGGGATTGGCAAAGCCCTGAAAGTCGCGGGCCTCGACTACAATATCGGACAACAGACCGTGCAGCCGCTCGCGCAGCTTGGTGCTGAAGCCGGCCATGACGCTGTTGACCACGATGAGCGTGGCCACTCCCAACATCACGCTGATGATGCACACTAAGGCCAAATAGCGCGTCAGTAAATAGCGCCAGCACAGCAGCAACTTATACACATCTCACCTCAAAAAATACATTTCACTGCGGAACATACGGAAATCACGGAAGAGATAATAGGAAACAAACGAAAATCCAATCATTCATTTCTCGTTCGTTCGCGTTGGCTCCGATACGGTCTATTTTCTGTCTTATTTCCGCGTGTTCCGTGGTGATTCATGTTTTCTCCGGACGAAGCAGGGGGAACAGAATGACATCGCGGATGGTCGGCGTATTGGTCAGCAGCATGACGAGGCGGTCGATGCCAATGCCGAGTCCGCCGGCCGGCGGCATACCGTGGCGCAGGGCGCGGATGAAATCCTCGTCCATCTTCGCCATCGAATCCTCTTCGGGCAGCCCGGCCAATTGCATTCGGAACGTCTTTTCCTGCGTGATCGGATCGTTCAACTCCGTATAGGCGTTGGCCAACTCCATGCCGCGAGCGTACAGCTCGAAGCGTTCGGCGATGCCGGGATTGTCGCGCTTCCGCTTCGTTAGAGGACAAAGCGGAGCGGGATAATCGTAGACGAATACCGGGCCGATGAGTTTATCCTCGACGCATTGGTCGAACAGATGATGCACGATGACGGCCGGATCTTTGCCGGCGGTCGGGAATCCCTTCTCCTCAGCGGCGCGGCGCACGGCCTCGGTATCGCTCATCGCTACGCCGACGTGCTGCTCGAACAACTCGGCGTAAGTCGTGCGCTGCCACGGCGGCGTAAAGTCGATGGTGTGTTCGCCGAACGGCAGTTGCATTCCGCCGCCGAGAGTCTGCACGCAGGCGACGATCAATTCCTCCGTCAGATCCATCATCGAGCGGTAATCGCCATAGGCTTGATACAACTCCATCATGGTAAATTCAGGATTGTGCCGGGGACTGATGCCTTCATTGCGGAAGACGCGGCCAATCTCATACACTTTCTCAATGCCGCCAACCAACAACCGTTTCAAGTGCAGTTCCAGGGCGATGCGCAAATAGAGGCCGATGTCCAAGGCATTGTGGTGCGTGGCGAAGGGCCGGGCCGCCGCTCCTCCCGCGATGGCGTGCAACGTCGGTGTCTCCACCTCCCAAAAGCCTCGGGCGTCCAACAAACGCCGGATGGTGCGAACGATCAAAATGCGCTTCCGCGCCCGGTCGAGCGTCTCCGGATTGTGCGTCAAATCGAGATAGCGATGCCGCAGACGATACTCCAAATCGTGCAGACCGGCGAACTTATCGGGATGCGGCAACAGCGATTTACCGAGAAACGTCAGCTTGTCGGCAAAGATCGTTGGCTCACCGCGCCGCGTCTTGCCGAAAGCACCGTCCACCCCGAGCAAATCGCCGAGATCGAGAAGTTGTGCCAATTGCCAGCCGACCTCGCCGACTTGCTTCTGTCCGATCATCACCTGAATTCGGCTGCTCAGATCGGCGACCTTTTCGACCTCTCCTTCGCGTTCGCCCTTAATCTCGCGGAAGACCGGCGTGCCGGACCAATCCTTGAGATCGAGAAAATGAACCTTGCCACCTTCGCGGCGGCTGACGATGCGTCCGGCAATGCGCACGCGCGGACGCCGATCTTCCGGTTCATCGCCGGGGAGAGCAAGAACGGTTGCGAGGGACTGGTGCCCATCGAAGCGAGCGCCCCACGGATCGAGTCCGAGCGCCTCAATGGCGTGTAGTTTCTCCTGTCGAACGGCCTCGAAGGTGTCTTGGGGTACGGTCACGGTTGTCGCCTTCCGGTTAAAATCAGCGCGGTTGTGCATCTTTGGTGAGCAATGGATTGTAGTAAGTGCCGCCAACCTGTCAATTCCAGCGTGCGCACAACTTAACCCGGCAGCTAACACTACCGGTTCGCCAAACCCCACGAACGCAGTGTTAGCTGCCGGGTGCTACTTTGGGCGAACCGGCAGTTAGCTGCCGGGCTGTTTGATTTCCATAAACTTGTGTGGACAACTATTGTTCCGACGCCTAACATGACGATATGGATACCACGCAAGCCCGCCCGGCGCGCGGCAACCGACGGTTCGACTCTTTGGAGCAAGAGGCGTTTCTGGGTCTATGGCGCACCTACGACCGCCTGCGCGCCTTGGAAGACGAATTGTTCGCACGCTACGAATTAACGCCGCAACAGTACAACGTGCTACGCTTGCTGCGCGGCGAGCATCCGGAGAAACTGCGTACCCTCGATCTGGGGGCGCGCTTGGTGTCGCGCGCTCCGGACATCACACGCATGCTCGACAAATTGGAGCAGCGCGGCCTCATCGAGCGCGACCGGCCTGCCGACAATCGCCGCGTCGTTCACATTGGCATCACTGCATCCGGCATCGCGCTGTTGGATGCCCTGCGCGAACCGCTGCGTGTCTGCCACGGTCAACAGCTTGGACACTTATCGCGGAAAGAACTGGAAGATTTGATTGCTCTCCTTCGCGCCGCTCGCCTGCCACACGAATCCTCGGCCAGCACTTGGCGCTAAGCGAAGGCTAATTTTATTTTTCCCTCTGGAGATTCTCCCATGAGCGCAATTTTCGGCGATTCCACGGACGTCGTCGTCATCGGCGGCGGCCCAGCGGGCAGCACGGTATCGACGCTGCTCGCCCAACACGGCTGCAAGGTTCAACTGTTCGAGCGCGATCGCTTTCCGCGCTTTCACATCGGCGAATCGCTGATCCCGGAAACCTATTGGGTGTTTCAGCGTCTCAACATGCTCGACAAGATGAAGGCCAGCGCCTTCGTCAAAAAATACAGCGTTCAATTCGTCAACGCGCAGGGCAAGGAATCGGCTCCGTTCTATTTCCACGACAACAAGCCGCACGAATGCTCGCAGACGTGGCAGGTAATCCGCAGCGAGTTCGACACCATGATGCTGGATAATGCCCGCCAACACGGTGTCGCAGTCCATCAACCGGCCCGAGTTCTCGAGGTGCTATACGATGGCGAGCGTGCCATTGGTGTGCGCGTCCAAGCGGAGGACGGTTCGACCCATGAAGTGCGGGCGAAAGTGGTCGTCGATGCCAGCGGCCAAAGCACGATGCTGCAAAATCGCCTCAAGCTGCGCGTCTGGGATCCGGTGTTGAACAAGGGCGCGATCTGGACGTATTGGGAAGGAGCCTACCGCGATACCGGGCGCGACGAAGGGGCGACCGTGGTGATTCAGACCACGAACAAGCAGGGCTGGTGGTGGTACATTCCGCAGCACGACAACACGATGAGCGTGGGAGTCGTCGCGCCGTTCGAGTATCTGTTCGAGGGACGCGGCAGCCACGAACAGACGTACAACGAAGAGGTGGCCGCGTGTCCCGCCGTGCAGAAACGCATCGCCGGAGCCAAGCGCTCGACGGGCTATTTTGCCACAAAAGACTACTCCTATCGCTCAAAGCAAGTGTCCGGCGACGGCTGGGTGTTGATCGGCGACGCCTTCGGGTTTCTCGATCCGCTGTACTCGTCCGGCGTGCTGCTTGCGCTGAAATCGGGCGAGTTGGCCGCCGACGCCATCGCCGACGGCTTGGCCAAGGACGATGTCTCCGCCGCTCAGCTCGGGCGCTGGGGCGAGGCGTTCAACAAAGGCGTCGATCGCATGAGGCGTCTTGTGTGCGAGTATTACGATGGGTTCAGCTTCGGCAACTTCGTCAAGACGTATCCCCATCTGCGCGGCAAGGTCACGGACCTCTTGATCGGCGATCTTTTCGAGGACAAGGTCGATGAGGTCTGGGGGCCGATGGAGTCGCTGTATCCGCCGGAGAAGAAGAGGATTCCAACTTGGGAAAAGGGCGCGCCGACCGAAGCGGCGAGCGACAAAGTGAACGAACTGTTCCTTCCGCCGGGAGATCTTCGCTAAGCTCGACTTGTGCCCAAATTATCGCTGCAAATGGAACGTCCCATGTCAAGTCTCGCCTCCGTGAGGACGGTCGGTCGGTTTAGCGGTTTAGCGGCGCGAGGGGGAATTGCCCTGGACATTCGCTCGGTACTCATGGTATGCCGAGCGGACGCAGGATTTTCATAAGTCGCTCAGCGCCGCCAGGCGAGGCGTCTTCCGGGATTCGACGTTCAAAGGATCTCAGGGCGGTAATGGATCGAGCTACCTTCAATTCGTGCTTCCGCTTTGCGCTCGCCGCTTTGGTGTTGGCCTTAGCCCCCGCTTCGACGCGGGCCGACGCACCTTCTCCATTGCCTCGCTATTACCTCGACATCCAACTCGACACCGACCAACACGTCGCCGTCGTGCGCCAACGCATCGTGTGGACCAATTGCCAGGCGCGACCGGCCAACGAACTGATCTTCAACGCCCACAGTCACTATCAGCTGCCCGATAAAGATGTAGGCATGACCTCCAAGATTTTCGAGATCTTGCGGATGATGCCCAGCGAGTCGCTCGACTTCGAAGGCCACGCCCTGGATGTGCGCAAAGTGCGCCTGATGAAGATAGAGCGTGCAGAGAATACGGAAGAATTGGGTCAACCGCGCAAGGTCGAAGACCCGGCGAACGGGGGGGGTAAACCTCAGGAGGCTTACGCCCCCCGCTCGGCGGAGAAAACTCAGGGGGCTTACGCCCCCCGCTCGGATGGCGATAGTTTGCCGTTTCACTACGACGAGAAGAACGACTCGGCGTTGGTCGTACCTCTGCCGCGTCCGCTGCTTCAGGGCGAGACGGTCACGGTCGATCTGGATTTCGCCTTGAAGCTGCCGGAGAAGTACGGACGCTGGGGACACTGGCGCGGCATCACCTATCTCACGAACTGGCTGCCGGTGCTGGCGGTGTACAATCGGGGCGGCTGGCAACCGACGCCCTACGTTTGCTGGCATCAACCGTTCTACAACGAAGCCGGACTGTACACGGCGCGGCTGACACTGCCGTGCCAGCAAAAAGTCGCCTGCTCCGCGGCGGTGTTGACCGATACCTCGTTGGCCAACGGTCGGCGACAAATCGACTTCGCCCCCTTTTACGCGCGCGACTTCTCGCTGGTTTGCAGCGACCGCTTCCACGAATACACCGGCAAATGCGGCGACATCACCATCCGCTGTCTGGCCGAGCCGAAACACGAACACCACGCGCGCTTCGCCGTCGAAAGCGCCCGCGAGGCGTTGGCGACCTATAGCCGTTGGTTCGGTCCCTATCCCTATCGACATTTTACCGTCGTCGAGTCGTATTTCGGTTGGAACAGCAACGAATGCTCCGGTCTCATTCTGCTCGACTCGCGCATCCTTGGCATGCCCAAATTGGCTAAGGGGTTCGTCGATTATCTCGTGGCCCAGGCAACCTGCCACCAATGGTGGTACAACGTGGTCGGCACGCACGGCTACAGTGAAACGTGGATGGACGAAGGGGTAGCCACCTATTTCGCCTATCGCTTGATGAAGACCAAGTACGGCAGCAACGATCCGCTCGTCAACTACCCAACGGGCCTGAAATGGCTGCCCAATGTCCGCCGCAGCGACTACCGCTATTTCAATCTGTACGGAACCATCGCTCGAGCCGAGTTGCAGCCGACCGTGCAAGACATTCCCAAGTTTGGACACATCGTCGATCTTTATAGCATGTGTTACGAGCGCGGCAGCAAAATCATCGGCATGATCGAACACGATCTGGGCGAGAAAGCCTTTTTCGACTTCATGCGCTTCGTCTACGAGCGGCACGCTTGGGGCATCTTGCGTGTGGCCGATTTTCAGCGCGATCTCGAGCAATTCACGCACAAATCGTGGCAGACCTTTTTCGATCGTTGGGTCTACGGTGCCGGAGTGAGCGATTGGTGCGTCGAGGACGTGAAAATTCAATCGACGGCGTCGGAACGACCGCATCTCCCCCGCATGGTCTACGGCCGCTATACCTCGGCGATGAAGAGTTGGTTCCGCCCCAAAAATCCCTGTAAGGTCACGGTTATCGTCAAGCAAAAGGCCGACTACAACGATCCAACCGTGTTGGGCTTTCGGTTGGACGACGGCGAGGGCTATCAAATCCGCATCCCCATCGTCCCGGAGACGGGACTGGTCGAAACCACCGATCCGCCCGGCCGCGTCGAGACCTTGGCCGACAATCGCGTCCGGGTCGAAGTCGAACTATCGAATTGGCCGACGCAAATCACCGTCGATCCCGATGAGATTCTGGTCGATCGCAATCCGGCGAACAACTATTGGAAGCCGAGCTTTCGCGTTCGCGCCACCCCGCTGTACACCTTCCTCGACGAGACGGACCTGACCAACGCCTACGACCGTTGGAATCTCATTTTCGGGCCGTGGATCTTCGCGCCGACCTACGATAATCCGTGGTTCACGCGCTCGACGCGCTTCGGAGTGCGCGGGGGAGGCTATCGCACGGCGGCTTTCGAGGGCGGCGGGTACGCGGCCTACCGCACCGACTACCGCGATTTCGTCGAAGGGGTCGATGCCATTTTCGATCATTGGCCCTTTCCGCACACCGAGGCCGGCTTCGTCTTCGAGCGCCGGTTCGCCGGTACGCTCAAGGGTGAAGACAACGCCAATATCGGCGTCGCCTATGCTCGCTACGTTATCGACTATGGCGATAGCCTTTATCTGCCACCCTTCCAATATGCCGAGGTGTTCACCACCATTCAGGACGATTTGTTGCCCTTGGCGCGGGAGACCGTGCCAGGCGCGGAGCGCTTTCGCCATCAAGGCATGGGCGGTGCCCACTATCACATCAACTATCTGACGCCGTACTGGAATCCCGAAGGCGGCTTCTCGGCGGACGTCAGTTACGCCGGCGGACTCGTGCTGCCGGGCGAAGCGCAAGCCATCGACGGTTCGCATCAGTTTCTCGGACAGGCGACCTATGTGCAAGCCATGCCGGACGGTCTGGGGTGGCTTTCCGACACCGTGTTCGCCTTTCGCGCCTACGGAGCCTTTGGCCTGCCCAACAATGTGCAGTATTTTGCGCTGGGAGGCAGTTCGTTATTCCGCGGCTACGACTTGGCCCAACGTCAGGGCAATGCCCTCTGGGTGGGCAGCGTGGAATGGCGATTCCCGGTGGCGCGGGAGCTAAATTGGGCCTTCTTCGACCGCGCGTTTAACTTGCGCGGCATCTATGCGGCGGCGTTCTGCGACGTGGGCAATGTCTACTTGCGCGGTCAGTCCGTGGGTAGCGGCGTAGCCGAGGCCGTCGGAGCGGGTTTGCGGCTCGATGTCGCCTGGTTCACCTTCGTCGAACGCACCATCTTCCGCCTCGACGCCGCCAAGACCGTCAACAGCACCGCCCCCATGCAAATCTGGGCGGGAATCGAGCATCCATTTTGAGGAAGTAGCCGGTAGCCAATAGCCGGTCGATAAAAGGCAGTAGGCAAAGGGAAGTAGGCAGCAAGCGATATGCAAAAAGCAGTAGGCAGAAGGCAGCCGTGATCCGAAGATTCTTGACTGCCTCCTGCCTACGGACGAATGACTGCCGACTACTTCTCCAACGGCGACGGTTCCGGCAGTTTCTCGCGCTTGGGTAGTTCGAGTTTGTCGCCGTTCTCCGGTTTGTCGGCGTCGGTGTCCTCGGCGACCTTGATGGTGAGTTGGAAACCGAAGTCCTTTTTGACCGCTCCGTGGAATGGCTCTTTGTAGCTCAGCCACAAGGGGTCGATGGCCGGGTCGGGCGCGAACTCCGCCGACGGTCCCTTGGTCGGCAATACGGTCGGTTGGGCCATTGCCGAGACGCGGAACGTCTGATGCAGCGTGTAACGGCCCGCCGTCACCGGGACACTCTGAGGTCCGTCGTGATCGTTGACGGAGAGGCTCTGTCTACCGCAAACGGAATGGGGCGGCACGCAGAGACTGAGGAGGCTCTGCGAGCCGACGCCGATGGCGGCGCAAGCGTTTTCGTATCCCGCACCATCGCGCATGCCGTGGCTGCGCAACAAACCGATGACGCGGCCTTCCATCGTCAACTTGCCCTTTTTCACTTTGGGATTATCGAAGGACAACTCGAAACATTGTTCGAGATCGAACGCCTGGGCGGCATGAGCTTCGCGCAGCGCTCCATAAGCCACGGCCGCGCCGGACATGGTGATGACGAGCGTATCGGGCGAGGGCTGAGCGATGTCGATATTCCCGCCGCCGGTATGCGTGCAGCCGCGCCGCTCCGGCATGACGTGGCCGTGACGCGGGCCGAGGACGAACGAAATCGGCGGCGCGGACGCGGGCGCAGGTTGCACCGTGATGTTCACCGGCGTGCCCGGCTGCGCCGTCGTTTTCTCCTGAGCGTTCAGCGTAAGCGGCAGCAGCATTCCCACCGCCGCCGCCCACACGCGCCGCTTCCCAATCCTTCGGGTCATAAATCTCTCCTCCTCCAAAAAACGAGTCCTGCGAAACGGCGGCGTAAGCGGCCGGGTTCTGTTCGCCAAACCCGGCAGCGTAAGCGGCCGGTTCGCCTACCAGCGAATGATCAAATCCGACGCCGCCGTGAAAATGCCGTGATGGCCTTCAAACGGTTTTTGCAACCAATTGTCGTCGTAGCGCAATTCGGGGCGAATGACCATGCTCTTGTTGATGTGATATTGCACGCCCGTTGTCAGAGAGGTGTAGAGCCCGGCAAAGCCGGTACGTTGGCCCTGGCAGTCGTCGAACGTCTCAAAACGGACAACACTTCCCCATTTAGGAGAAATCGTCCAGAACATATAGTGAGCCGCAGAGAACCAGTTGGCGAAACCGTTGGAGCTTCCGACGGCCAAGGCATCTTGCGGCACATTGTTCTGATAGGCGTAAATCGCCTCCATATTGTAACTCAGCACGGTGTTGAACAAATGGGTATAGACGAGATCGAAAGCGTTGAAATTGTTGCGGCCAAACGGCTCGGTGGCCAGCGCGACGGTGCTTTGTTGCGGCGGCGTGGCGTAGGCGGGATTAAACGTGCCGCGACCCAACGATGTGGCCACCGTAACCGTGTTGCGTCCGCCCGGCTGCACCCAGCGGAGATTGCCGACGAAACGCAACTCTTCGGACGGATCGCCGAAGAACACGTCGTTACCGTTGGCCAGCATGAACACGCCGGACCATTCCTTGTTGAAGGTCACATACGCGGCCAGGCCAGAATGGGTGAAGGGGGGAGACCAGTTGAAGGCATAAGAGCGAGAAAGCAACGGCGTACTGACCGCTTCGAGGCTTTCCACGCCCCACGGAGTATACAAGCGGCCCAAACGGAACTCCACCCCTTGAAACAGCGTCGGCACATACATCGAAACGTATTCTTGAATCGGATCGACGCCGTAGAGATTCTGCCCACCCGTCGAATTGTACAACTGACTGTTGAACAACCCGCGCGGCAAGGTAAAGCGATAGTCGCTACCGGTCAGCACGTCGAGCTGAAAGCCGAAGCTCGGCGACGTGGTGCCGCTGGTGACGACGCTGCGGCCGACGCGGAACCACGCCTGCTGCATTAAATACTTGTTGGCCTGGTCGTTCCAGGTAATGGTACCGTTGGTGACTTTGTCCGTACTGGCGGTGTACGACTGCTCGACCCAGCCGGTCATAAAGAAGCGATTGTCGTCGAAAAACGCTCCCAGGGCCGTACCCTGTAACTCGCGCATCAACCACCAACGGTCGGGGAGCGGCGCGGGCGGGGCGGCCGGCGCGGGCGGGACGGGCGGCGGAGCCGGCGTCGCCAAAAACGGCGCGGTAATCTCCACCGGCTCGGCGGGAGCGGCGGCATCGGAGGATTCCGCAGCAGCGGCGCGCGACCACGTTAAACTGGGAAAATTCAACGCAGCGTCGGCTGGTCCGGTGGCACTCGGAGAGCCACGAACGGAGTCGCTAGAAGGCAGATCGTCCTGAATCGGGTATAACTGGGCGGTTGGGGCGGGAGAGATCGAATCCAATTGAGGACCGACCGCCGACACGGCCGCCCCAAGCGGGGCGGTAGCCTCTCCGGTTGTCTGTCCCGGCGTAAGAGCCGTCAACAGCAATACGAACGATACCATTGCTATCTCCGCAGCGCCTTCGCGCACCATCACCCATCACGCGACACGGATGACAACGGCAAGGAGAGGAGGTGCCGTCCCATTCGAGGCGCAGTGATTTCCATGCCGCCATCTCGCTCAGACTGTAGGGATTGTATCGGCAGAATTTCTCAGAAATTTCAGTGCCTTTTGAGATACATTTCAGCCCGACATAAAGCTCTCCTTGAGCGCGGGGGAGTGGGAGGTATTGCGGATAAAACGGTAAAGGTTCCTTGATCCCTCGTTCTTTCCGCGTTACCATCACCATTATGGCGAGCGAGGGGCATTAGCCCTCCGATGCTAGCCAGCACAATGATTCCTGCATCTTCGGGACGCTGCGAGGAGATCGCCGCATGTGCCGTGCCTGTTCCATACTCATCGCGATCGGACTGCTGCCTCTCCTTGCCGATACTACCGCCTCGGCGGCGGAGATTCCCGCTCTGTTCCGAACGCCGCGCCGTCCCGCCGTACCCGTTGTGAAAAACCGAGCGTGGGTGCGCACTCCGATCGACGCCTTCATCCTGGCGCGCCTGGAAGCGGAAGGATTGACTCCTGCGCCGCCGGCCGACAAGGAGCGTTTGCTGCGCCGCGTCACCTTCGATCTGACCGGACTGCCGCCGACCTTGGCCGAGCAAGAAGCGTTCTTGGCCGACGCTTCTCCCGACGCCTATCGCAAAGTGGTCGAGCGATTGTTGGCGTCGCCGCGCTACGGCGAGCGTTGGGCGCAGCATTGGCTCGATCTGGTCCGCTACGCTGAAAGCGATGGCTTCAAAGCCGACGATCTGCGACCCGCCGCTCATCGCTACCGCGATTACGTCGTTCGCGCGCTCAACAGTGATGTACCCTACGACCGCTTCCTCCGCCAACAGCTTGCCGGCGACGAATTGGAGCCGGACAATCCGGATGCCCTCGTCGCCACCGGATTTCTGCGTCTGTGGCCGGACGAATACAACGCCGCCAATCTGGAGCAACGCCGTCAGGAAATCCTCGATGATGTCACCGACGTGACGGGGCAGGTTTTTCTCGGTCTGACGTTCGGTTGCGCCCGCTGCCACGATCACAAATTCGATCCCATCGCACAGACGGATTACTTCCGCCTCCAAGCGTTCTTCGCACCGATGCGCACGCGCGACGATTTACCCGCGGCAAGCGAGAAGGAACGCCGCGATTATCGGCACCGTCTCGAAGCCTGGCAGAAGGCCAGCGCGGCGATTCGCGCCGAAATGGACAAGCTGCTCGCCGACAAACGACAAGCACACCGCCAATCGGCGCTGGGGAAGTTTCGGGCCGAGATTCAACAAGCCGTTCTCACTCCGGACGACAAACGCACGCCGTATCAACGCCATATCGCGTTGGTCGCGGAGAAGCAGCTACAATCTCCCGATGAGGCACTGGTCAAGAGTTTGCCCGCCGACAAGAAGAAAGCCTACGAACGGCTGGAGAAACAACTCGCGGCTTCGTCGATGCCCCGCCCCGAACCGTTGCCGTCGGCGATGGCCGCGACCGATGCCGGCCTGGACGCGCCGCCTACCTTTCTCTTGGCCGGAGGCGATTGGCGCAAGCCGCGCGAAGAGATGCAACCTGGCTTCCCGATGGTTCTCGATACTTCCAAGCCCGACATCAGCCCCAATAAAGAAAGAAAGACTACGGGAAGGCGTTCCTCCTTGGCCCGCTGGATGACGCGGGCGGACAATCCGCTGACGGCGCGCGTGGCGGTCAACCGCTTGTGGCAGCATCATTTCGGGACCGGCATCGTCGCCTCGTCCGGCGACTTTGGAGCGATGGGCGAACCGCCCACGCATCCCGAACTGCTGGACTGGCTGGCCGTCGAGTTCGTCTCGCACGGTTGGAGCATCAAGCACATGCACAGGCTGATGGTGCTGTCCGCCGCCTATTGTCAAGATTCGCGCGTCGATGCCGCATCTGCTGCTTGTGTTGCCGCCCGCCGCGTCGATGCCGAAAATCGTTTGCTCTGGCACGCTCGGCGGCGGCGGTTGGAAGGCGAGGCGCTGCGCGATTCCATGCTCGCGCTGTCCGGCGAACTTAGCGTGCGCATGTTCGGCCCCAGCGCGAAGCCGAAATTGCCCGCCAACATCAGCAAATACGCCTGGAAACCCGATGCCGCTCCCCAGGACCGCCATCGCCGATCTATCTACGTTTTGGCCAAACGCAACATGCGCTATCCGCTGTTCGATGCCTTCGACCTGCCGGATATGCACAATTGCTGCTCGCGGCGTTTGACCACCACGACCTCGCCGCAAGCGCTGTTGCTTCTTAACGGCGACGTTGCCCTCGAACGCGGTCAACGTCTCGCCGAGATTCTAAGCGAACGCTTCGGCGACAACGATGCGCAACTCGTCGCGGAGGCGTATCGTCTCGCCTGGGGACGCCGGGCCGACAAGGATGAGATTCAACTGGGCGTGCGTTTCCTCGAGCAACGCAGCGAACAATTGCGCGCGCAACGGGGCGGCGACCGCGGTTCGCAAGATCGCGCCGCCGTCCTCGCCGACTTTTGCCACGCCTTGCTGAACACCAACGAGTTTCTCTTCGTCGATTGAGCGCAAGAGTTCTGATGTGAAAATATGAACATAAACACAGGGACAAACCTGGCGAGCGAAGGGCTTCGGCCTCTCGGTGCGAACAATCATCGAGTTATGGTGCATTCGCGCCGCGACTTTTTGACCCGCACCGGCGGCGGATTGGGACTGCTCGCCCTTCTCGATCTGCTCCAGCGCGACGCCCGCGGCGACGAACCGACCGCAACAAATCCCATTGCCGCACGTTCGCCGTATCTCCCGGCCAGCGCACGGAGCGTCATTTGGTGCTTTCTCGACGGCGGACCCAGTCACATCGACTTGTTCGACCCCAAACCCGCATTGGCGAAACTCGACGGCAAACCGTTGCCGTCGTCGTTCAAACGTCCGGTCACGGCGATGGGCCGTACCGCCCATACGCCGTTGTTGGCCTCGAAACGACGTTTCCAACGACACGGCCAATCCGGCTTGTGGGTCAGCGACTGGTATCCCCATCTGGCCGGCTGCGTCGATGACATGGCCATGCTGCACGGCTGCTGGGCGGATGGTCTCAATCACGTCGGCAGCGTCTGCCAAATGAACACCGGCAGCATTCTCGGCGGCAGGCCGTGCCTCGGTTCGTGGGCTTTGTACGGATTGGGCAGTCTCAGCGACAAATTGCCGGGCTACGTCGTTCTCCTCGATTATCCCGAAGATCCACCCGGCGGCGCGCGCAATTGGTCCACCGGCTTCATGCCCTCCACTTTTCAGGGCACGCGCTTCCGCGACGGCGGCACACCGATCCTGCACCTGAAGCCGTCCGACTCAACGATCGGCGGCCAACGCGCCAAACTCGATTTCGTCCAGGAATTGAATCGCCGCCATCTCGCCGCGCGCCGCGAGGATCACGATCTCGAAGCCCGCATCGCCTCGTACGAGTTGGCTTATCGCATGCAATCCGCCGCCACCGAAGCCGTCGATTTGTCCCGCGAGACGCGCGAAACCCAACGTCTTTACGGACTCGACGAGAAGACGACGGAGCGCGTGGGTCGCAACTGTCTGCTGGCCCGCCGTTTGGTCGAGCGCGGGGTGCGCTATGTGCAACTGTACTGCGGCTCCGGCAGTAAATGGGACGCCCATCGCAATGTCGAAGGCAACCACGCGCGCTATTGCCGCGAGAGCGACAAGCCCATCGCCGGGCTGCTGCGCGACCTCAAGCGGCGCGGCTTGCTCGACAGCACGCTGGTCGTCTGGGGCGGCGAATTTGGCCGCACGCCGATGAGTGAGAGCGGCGATGGCCGCGACCACAACCCCTACGGCTTCACCACTTGGCTGGCCGGCGGCGGCGTCCGCGGCGGCGTCTGCCACGGCGCTACCGACGAACTGGGATTGTACGCCATCGACGGTCGCGTTCACGTCCACGATCTGCACGCCACCATTCTCTATTGTCTGGGGCTGGATCACCGCAAGCTCATCTTACCGTTCAACGGCCGCGACGAACGAGCAACCATCAACGGCGGCCATGTCCTACGAGACATCCTGAAAAGCCCGCCCACCATCGCCTCTTAGCGCTCTATCGGAAGGCACAGCGAGCTTGCGGGCGCAAGGTCCCACCCGACAACTGGTTCGTTCCAGCCGATAGCAATCGGAGCAGCGATGGAGGTAATTCGGCGTGCGGGTGTTCGGTCGAGGGAGGACGGAAAGCGCGCGGTTACACTCCGGGCACCGGATGCGGGCCATGCAATTCTCTCCACATTCGGATCGGGATTTCCTCTTCCCTCTCCGCTTCATCCACCGTCATAGGGGAAATGTGACAGCGCAAGGAGAACTCGCGCACCGATTTGTTGGACGCGCCTCAGTCCAGCCGTCCATATCCGCCTCCCAACGCGATTCGCGGGGCGGACACACGCTACTTATGCCATCCGAACAGTCCTCTCCTTTCGCGGTCGGTCGACAAGGGGAGGATCAAGCCAGCAGCTTCGTCACGATCTCGCCGTGTACATCGGTGAGGCGGAAGTCGCGGCCTTGGAAGCGGAAGGTCAGTTTGGTGTGATCGAGACCGAGTAGATGGAGTACCGTCGCTTGCAGGTCGTGGACGTGAACGCGGTCCTCGACGGCTGCGAAGCCGAGTTCGTCGCTGACGCCGAGGTTCAGCCCCGGCTTGATTCCGCCACCGGCCAGCCACATCGCATAGGCGTCGATGTGGTGATTGCGCCCCACCGAGTCGCGCACTTCGCCCATCGGCGTTCTCCCAAATTCGCCGCCCCATATCACCAGCGTTTCGTCGAGCAGACCGCGTCGCTTGAGGTCCGTCACCAGCGCGGCACTGGGGCGATCGACTTCGCGGCACACGCGGTCGAGTCCGCTGGTGAGGTTTTCGCTGCCGGAGCCGTGGTGGTCCCAATCGGTGTGATACAGCTGCACGAAACGCACCCCGCGCTCGACGAGACGGCGGGCCAACAGGCAATTGTTGGCGAACGACGGCTTGCCCGGCTGCGCGCCGTACATTTCCAGAGTCTTCTTGTCCTCTTGCGCCAGATCGATCAACTCCGGCGCGCTCGTCTGCATCCGATAGGCCATCTCGTACGACGAGATGCGCGTGGCAATTTCCGGATCTCCTGTGTCCGTTAATCGTACCGCGTTCAACTCTTTGACGGCGTCGAGTACCTGTCGTTGCCCTTCGTCGCCGATGCCGGCTGGCCGCGTCAGATTGAGAATCGGTTCGCCGCCGGAGCGGAACGGGACGCCTTGATACGTCGTCGGCAAGAAGCCGCTGCCCCAGAGCGGATGTCCGCCGCGCGGCCCGCGCGGTCCCGATTGCAACACGACGAAACCGGGCAGATTATTTGCCTCACTACCGATCCCATAAGTAACCCATGCGCCCATGCTGGGTCGTCCCGCCTGCGGCGACCCGGTGTTGACGAAGATTTTCGCCGGCGCGTGGTTGAACACATTCGTGGCCATCGACCGCACCACGGCAATGTCATCGACGATGCCCGCCGTATGCGGCAGACATTCCGACACCCACGTTCCAACTCGTCCGTGCTGGGCAAACTTGCGGCGCGAGGCCAACAGCTTTGGCTTCTCCTTAGCGAAGAAGCTATCCATGAAGGCGAAGCGCTTGCCCTTGACGAACTCATCGGGAATGGGCTTACCGTGCAGCGCCGTCAACTTCGGTTTGTAATCGAACAGTTCGAGCTGGCTCGGCCCACCGGCCATAAACAAGAAAATAACGTGCTTGGCCCGCGCCGCGCGATGCCCCTTCTTCGGCGCGAACGGATTGACCAAACGCGGCACCTCGCCCCAGGCTCGCCCCTCGTCGAGCAACGACGACAGGACAAGCGAGCCCAGTCCGAGCGCGCAATCGTGGAAAAAATGCCGGCGCGTTTGCGATAAAAGAGAAGTCGCGGACAACATGACGCAGCTACTCCCCGTTTCGATTTCGAGATTCCCACTTCTCTTAGCCTACCGCAATTGCCTGCGATGCGAAACCGGAATGCGGCCCGGCCAAGTGCAACGCTTGGTTCGCCGCCG
>JAKBCS010000043.1 GCA_021807595.1 Planctomycetota bacterium
TGCTCTTCCTTGCTCAACGGCTTGGGATCTCCCAGGGCCGGCGATATGCAGAGTGCAAGAGCAGCGAAGGACGCCGAAGCAACGCGAACGAGAATTGAATACGACATCATCCGTCTCCTTTGCAGGCCGTGGGGGTCAAATCCACTTCTGTTCACAATGATGTACCACTCCGCACATGGCAATGTATCTTTGAAAGGTACGGCGGAGTGAAACGGGGATTATCCGTGGCGAGCATAATCGACATGCCAGCGGTGGCTCTTGACTCGCCAATGCGATCCGTCATTGCGAATGGAACTAGGCGCGTGGCGCGTGGATGTTATTCATCGAATAGAACATCGGGGTCGCGTCCTTTTGGGAGTTGAGGCATGGGCGTAGTCGCAACCGTTTTCTACCGCCTATCCTAGAAACGCGACTCAGCGATTGTCAAGTCCTATTTCGATCTTCTTTGAATTTTTCCCGCAAAATTTGCTTCAAGCATTTCGAGGCTATCCGCGAAGCCCGCTATCCCCTGTACTCAGGCGAGATGGGCCACGGGTGAGGGGCGAGAAGTGTCGGAAAGATCACCCCCTCACCCCAACCCCTCTCCCCCTGAGTACAGAGGGAGAGGGAATTCTCGGATCGCCTGTATGGGCAATTTGGCACTTTTTTCCTAGAGATCAACCCGGTGGCAATGTCAATACTCACGTCTGCCATTCAATCGTCACCGGCGTGCCGACGCGGGCATCGAGGAGGCGCGCGGCGTCGCCTTGATTGACGGCCACTTCCAACCATTCGACGCTCGACACCAGGGCGATGAGGGTGCCGGGTTCGACCTCGGAATAGATGCGGACGATGCGCGGCACCTCGACGCCATCGACGCGCAGGCGTTTGGGCCGGTCGTCGAGCGACAGCGCCTCGCCGGGAATGTTGGTGATGAGATTGCCGAAGCGATCGACGTACAGCACTTCGCCGCGAATGCCCTTGGCGTCGTGGTGCGGCGTGGGACGATCGAGGCGGACCCAGTCGGCGACGAGCGGCCCCAGTTCGCGCGGGTCGAGACCGAGGCTGAGATTGGCGGCGACGGGGGCGAAGATGTCCCTTCCGTGAAAGGTATCGCTGATGCGGCTTCGCCAAAATCGCTTCTCGGTCAGCCGCACCACGCGCGGACGACGACGGCCTCCCTCGATCAACCACGTCCAACAGCCGTTGTCCGGCACCAGCAAGCGCAGGTTCGCCAGTTCGACGTAGAGTATCGACCGCTCGCCGCCCACGCCGGGATCGACGACGACGACATGCAGCGACTCCGGCGGAAAGTACGGCAGCGCCGACACGAGAAAGAATGCCGCTTGACGCAGATCCTGAGCCGGGATGTCGTGACAGAGATCGACGATGCGAACGTCGGGGTTGAGGGCGAGAATGACGCCTTTGGCAGCGGCGACGTAATGCGAACCGTTCCCAAAATCGGTAGTGAGTGTGATGAGTGGATCGGCCATGTCGTTCACAGTTTTTGCAATGCCCATCCCAATGCCACAAGCAGGCAGAGAAGGGCGCAGATCAAAAACCACCACGAGCGCCGCGACGGCGCGTCCTCTTCCGAAAGATAATTCTCGCAGTGCGGGCAGCGAACCGAATCCTCATGGATGGCACGGCGACAGTAGGGACAAGGCATTGTCTCATCGTCGTCCTGCCAACTCATCGGCAATTTCCCCCCTGCAAGCATTCGAGTCGATTATACGATGAAAGAAAAGTGAAAGTCCAGACGGAGACGACGGCGAACGGCGTCCGCGTTATAATGCCGTTCGTTCGCCGCGACCAAGTTTCTGTCGGGAGGATCGCATGTCTACCGTATCCGCTCCCTCCGCCGTCCGCGATCGTCTGTATTTGGACAAAGTGGACTGGCGTACCTACACGCACTTCCTACGTCTCTTCGCGGAACGTCCGGGTTACCGCACGAGAACAGCGTGATACGGCTATTCAGAACATGGATAAAACAGCAGCTTGCCGGCGGAGGACAAACTACCACCCCGCCGTAGCAGCCGAGAGCCTCAAATCACAGTTCAAGAATTGCGCGCAAAGCATAGTCAATCTCGCTTATCCGGAGAGTGGAAAGCGAGCCGAGCTGTCGGATCAATCTATCGTGATCGAGAACTCGAATTTGCTCTGCGAGTGCCACGGAATCTTGCGTCAAACCTCCTTCTCCCGCCGGAACGAGTACATGGCTCGGCAACAACCGTTGGCGTATCTTTGTGGTGAACGGAACGATGATGGTGTGTGGACTATTCTGATTCGCGCGATCGGTTTGCACGATCGTGACAGGGCGCACGCCCGATTGTTCGGTTCCGCGTGTCGGCGATAAGTCCGCCAGCCAAACTTCGCCGCGCTTCACTGCCAATGGATCTCGCCTCGCGCCAATTTCGCTTCGTATTCAGACAGTTTTTCCAAGTAATCTCCCACGTCCGATAATTCGGTTTCTTCTTCCGGCTCCAAAATAGTAACCATCACGCGCACGGGGCGTCCGGGCAAATCGGCTGGCGCGAGCGTCACTTTGCCGTCCGGATGCAACACGCCCTCCAACGTTCGATAGGTCATGTTCTATGTCTCCTTCGATAGCGGCTTCTCTTCCACCATCTTATCAGACGACGCGAAATCGAGTTATTCCCCAGCCCAGACGCGCGCCAACTCCATCAGAACGCGAACCGCCGTCGCCATCTCTTCCAGACAGGTCCATTCCAGCGGCGAATGCAGGTTGTGTTCGCCGGTCGAGAGGTTCGGCGTGGGCAGGCCGATTTCGGTCAGACGCGAACCGTCGGTGCCGCCGCGCACAATGGTCAACTTCGGTTCCACGCCCGCGCGGCGCATCGCCTCTTGCGCGAACGCCACGGCGCGCGGCTCCTTGGCCAACCCCTCGGCCATGTTGCGATACTGCGGCGTTACGGTTACGTCGATCGACGCGCCCGGATACTCGGCCACGACCGTTCGCGCCACGGCTCGCAACAGTTCGGCGCGCTCGGCCAAGCGCGGCGTCTCGAAGTCGCGCAGCAGAATGCGAATCGTCGTCTCGGCCACGCCGCCGTCGATGCGATAGGGATGGAGGAAACCTTGGCGGTCGGCGGTGGTTTCCGGCGACTGCGTCAGACGCGGCAGACGGTCGAGAAACAGCCCGGCCAGACGCACGGCGTTGATCATGCGGCCCTTGGCGATGGCCGGATGAATGTTGACGCCGCGCACGGCGACGACGGCCAGATCGGCGGAGAACGTCTCGCCGTCGACTTCGCCCACACCGCCGCCGTCGAGCGTGTAGCCGGCCACCGCGCCGAGCTTTTTCAGATCGACATGATCGACGCCGTGGCCGATCTCCTCGTCGCAGGTGAAGCAAATGCGGATCGGCCCGTGCGGCAGTTCCGGCCGCGCCATCAACTGCGCCGCCGCCTCCATGATGACGGCCACACCTGCCTTATCATCCGCACCCAGCAGCGTCGTTCCATCGGTGGTAACGAGCGTGTGCCCTTTGAGATTTAACAGTTCCGGATTATCGCTAACGCGGATGACTTTGCTCGGATCGCCGGGCAGCACGATGTCGCCGCCTTGATAGTTTTCGTGAACGATGGGTTTGACGTTGCGTCCGGTCGTCTCCGGCGAGGTATCGACGTGAGCGATCCAGGCGATGGTCGGCGCGGGGTGCGACACGGTGGCGGGCAGCGTGGCCACGACGATGCCGTACTCGTCCTGCGCGGCGTCGCGCACGCCCATCGCCCGCAGCTCCTCGGCCAGCATCCGCCCCAGTTCGAGCTGCCCCGGCGAACTGGGATAGGTCCCGGCATTCTCAACGGCGGTCGTGTCGATGCGAACGTAGCGGCAGAAACGATCTAACAGGGTTCTCATGCGATTTCCTCGACGAATGACGGCGGGCGGGACTTCTCTCCCCCTTCTCCCAGAATAGGCGAAGGAGGCAAGAGGGGTAGAGGGAAAGCGCGTTTCCGAGGCTGGATTCCCAAGGGATATTTGGACCAAACGAAATCGGAGTTACGCTACCTTGTTAGGTCGGTATTTTCCTCCACGAGTCCTCCGAAGGCCAAGTGGATGTGGCGTGGAAGGATTCGGTTCGGAAGAACATCCCGATTGAGGAGCTTGGTCGAGAACATGGTGGGTCTCGCCGCGCTTCGACCCACCCTACGGAACGGGTAATTCGTAGAGTGGGTCGAGGAACGAGACCTGTCGGAGATTACTTCGCCGTTCGTCCGCGCGTTATTTCGCGTCCAAACGCTTGATCTCAATGTTACGAAACGCCACGGGGTCGTTATGGCCGGCGAAGCCGAAGTGGCCGCTGGTGCGGTCTTTGCCCGGATGCGGACTGTTGGCCATGAACTTCGTCACCTTGCTTAAATCGCAATCGAGGATGACGCAGCCGTTCAGTTCGACCTTGATCTTCGATCCCTTGACCGTGACTTCCTGATAGTTCCATTCGCCGATGGGACGCTGATAGCCTCGCTGAGCGGCTACCATGCCGTAAGCCGAACCGTGAGCCTGACGTGGATCGATCCTTTCATAGGCATCGTCCAGCACTTGCAATTCGCACATACCGGAATAGGCCGTGTCGCCACTGCCGGGATAGCGAATGGCCAGACCATTATTACCGTTCTTGGGCAGCTTGAACTCCAACCGAGCCGCGAAATCGCCGTACTCTTCCTTGGTATGGATGGTTCCGCCCTTGCGCGGTTTGCAAACGATGGAGCCGTCCTTCACTTCGTAGTTCTCGACGGGTCCAGCCCATCCGGTGAAATCTTCTCCGTTAAAGACTTTCTGAAATCCTTTGCGGTCGCTCATGTCGCGGAGGAGCTTGTTGGCTTCGTCGCCGGGAATCTCGCGGACATAGACGTTGCGCCAGCGGATCTCGCTACCGTGCGTTTGGAGCTGAATCGGCCCCTTGACGGGCAAGGGCAGACCGCGTTTCCAGAAGTTTTCGAGCCGTGCGTGCTTGACGACGAGCTTGCCGTTCAGATGCACCGTGACGCGGTCACCGAGCATCAAAATGCGAAAGTGGTTCCATTCGCCGAACGGTCTGTCGGCCAGTTCGAGGGGGTCTTTGCCGGGAGCGCCAGGGCTGTTGTTCCACAGGCCGCCGCTGCCCTTATCCGCGCCGAGGTTCCATTTGCCGCCTTCCTTGGTGTAGTCCCAAATTTGCACTTGGGGAGTGGCTTTGAGATAGATGCCGCTGTCGCCCTTGGGATACATCTTGTAGTCGATCAGCAACTCGATGTCGCCGAACTCTTTGTCGGTGGTCAGATAGACGCCGTTGCCGTCGTTGACGATCTCGCCGTTTTCGACCTTCCAATGTTTCTTCAGATCGTCGTTCCATTTTTCGATCTGCGCTTTGCGTTCGGCGTCGGGCAGTGCGGCTAACTTATAGGGATCCTGATGGGGCATGCCGTGCCAGCCGGTGAAATCCTTACCGTTGAACAGAGCGGTGAAACCTTTGGGAGGCGCGTTGTTGGTTGCCGGTTTGTCTTCGGCAAAGGCGAGAGAAAAAGCCAGGGTCAGGACGGCGAACGGGACGAACCGCCGCCACGGTTGGGGGAGCATGTCGTTTCGCATTGGCAAATCCTACGGAGGGAGGGAGGGTAAGCGTTCCATCGAGTGTGCGGCTGCCCGGTGCAGCGAGGGAGGATTCATTCTCTCGATGGAACCGCGGTCCATCCTATTCATTTGTGGGAGCATCCGCCAGTAGCTATTAACGCGGCCTGGATCGAGGGGCGACCGTTTGGGCAGGCGCGATCAGGGCGAGACGTTGGCCTGTTCGGCGCGCTTCTGCCATTCGTCGAGTAGTTTGCTAATATCGCGATAGGAAAAGTCGATATTAGCCAGCATCGTGCCCATGTCGATGGCCTTGTTGAGGTCGTGGGCTTCCGCACAGCCGGCGGCCAACTCGTAGAGAATCTCCTTGCGATGATCCGTCTCCCCGGCGGGCAGATTCTTCAAGGCTTCCTCGAAGTTCAACTCGGCCAGCCGCCAATTGGAGCGCGCTTTGAAGCACAAACCGAGAGCGAGCAGCGCTTGCCAGCGCGAGCGCGGATCGACGCGCGCGGCCTGCAACTCGCGGATCGCTTCGTCGACTTGTCCGGCTCGGTACAGCCGCACGCCGACTTCGTAGCGATGAATCATTTCGGTGGGATAGCGCTCGGACTTTTGGCGGAAGAGGTCGAGTTCGCGCGAGTTGATTTCTTTGCGCAGCCGGATGCCCAGGCGACGCAACTCGGCACTTTCGGGATCGGCTCGGAGTTTCTCTTCGGCAATGGCCAAATTGCGTCGAAACGGTTCGATGTCGAGATCGGCCAATTGCACGCTTAGCTCGAAGGCGTTGCCGGTCGGCCCCAATCCTTCTTGCAATACGGCGCGAGCCTTGTCGAGTTCGTCGCCGCGCCGGTAGACGGCGGCCAATTGCAGATAGGTGTAGGGACTGGTCGGATCGTCTTTGAGGCGCGTGCGGAGAGGGGCGGCTTCCCGTTCGAGCCGATCGTTGGTCGACGTCGCTTCACGGTCGGAAGCGGCGGCGTTCCGACCGGGTGGCGGGGTGCTTCCATCGTGGAGCCACCATCCGGCCGGCATCTGGTCGGTGCTGTCCTTTTTGGCGCGCGGCGCGGCCGCGCCGACCGTCGGCGATTCCGGCTCGTCCGAGGAGGTATCATTGGCCTGAACGTGAATCTGATATTGAGCGCGGGCGATGGTGTCGTCGGCGGCTAAATCTTTGATTTTATGCTGAGCCTCCTGATCGCCGGGCTTGACCTTGCGGATCAACTCCCACAGGGCGATGGCCTGGGTGAAGTTGCCTCGCTTTTCGTACAGGTGAGCCAAGGCCCGATTCAGCCGCGCGTCGAATCCCGATTTCTGCCGCGCCTGTTCGAGATTCCAAATGGCCAAATCGAGGAGACCGAGAACCTCGGCGGCATCGGACATATCCATCTGCGCGCCCACATCCCAAGGATTCTTGGTCAGGATGCGTTCGCCGTACTCCAAAACCTTAACGTAGTCGCCGGCGCGAAGCGAGGCTTTCATGCGGGCGCGCAGAGGCCAACTCGTCCAGCGCGCGAACAGGCTGCCGCGTAGATTGTTGCGATACTTGGCCTTTTGCGTGCGGCGCAGGGCTTGACGGTAGATGAGATTGCTCGGATCGAGCCTGCAGCAGTCGAGAAGCAAGTGAATGCCGTAATCGTGGTTGCCGGTGGAGACGACCTGATTGGCGCGGTCGAATTTGCCGGCCGCGATACGGCGGTGTTCCGCGGTGACTGGGGGCAGGTTCGAGACATGGCGCTTCGTCATCGAAATATCCCGTCTCCGCTGTCGGGGTCGACTCTGCTGCCGGGGATTTTTACCGTTCCTCCACAAGTTACACACTATCACAGACGGTTTGTCCGTCAAGCAGACAATCGTGGAAGCGGGGCGATGGGTCCATGAATGCGAGGGGTGTCCGGTGGAGCGGTCATGCCGACAATTCGGCGAAATGGGGGGCGAGGGCATCGCGCAACAGTTGGCGGGCGCGATGCAGACGACTTTTGACGGCGGGCAAACTCAGATTCAGGCGTTCGGCGATCTGGGCGTTGGGTAATTCGTCCACATCGGCTAAGAGGAAGACCTCGCGATAGAGCGGCGGAAGTTTGGCAATGGCTCGTTCGATGAGGGCGTGGGATTCGCGGCGTACCAGTTGGACTTCGGGGGTCGGCATGCCGAGGGCATCCGCGGTCTCCGCCACGATGGTATCGAATGGATCGTGCAGGCGTCCCTCCTCGCGAACGGCCAACTTGCGCCGATGCGAAAGTACGGCATTGACCGTGACGCGATGCAGCCACGTCGGGAGCGCCGAAGCGCCGCGGAAGGTAGGCAGCTTGCGAACCACCTTCAGCAACACGTCTTGCGTCACGTCTTCGGCATCCGCATCGTTGCGCACCATCTTCCGAGCCACGTTGTAGACGCGCGGGGCGTAGGCGTGGTAGATCTGTTCCGCCGAAAGTGAGACGGGAACGGTCGAAAAATTGTCCTCACCGGCCACCGACGTAAAGCCGGTTCCGTTCGTTCGTATTGCGTCCATGTTCCTCCCCTCCTCCACGAGGGGTCATCAATGCTTTGCACACTCTTTCTTCTTCTACTTATCACCATACGGAGACGCCCCCACGAGAGACAAGGGGAAATTCTCGCAGGTTCGCCATCGGCCTCGGTAATTCGTAGCGTGAAAGAGAAGATTTAGCGATTATCGCATAAGCCCGGTCTCCCCTGTACTCCGGGGGAGGGGGCTTATGAGACGGACTTTTAGCGATTCTCTGTTTTGCTCGAATTCAAGGCTTCCTTTCCATGAGTCAATCCCTGCTTCCGTGGACGGAGAATCTTCGCGCTGTCCTTTTCGATTTCGACGGCACGCTCGGGGACAGTTATCCCGCCATCACGGCCAGCGTCAATCACGTCCGCGCCCGCCACGGTTTGCCGCCGATGAGCGAGGCGGAGGTGCGGCCCCACGTCGGGCGCGGCGCGGCCAATCTCTTACAGCAAATCGTGCCCGATAGCACCACGCCGGAGGAGGATGTGGCGGCGTATCGCGCCCATCATCCCTCGGTGCTGCACGGGGGAACGCGCCTCATGCCGGGAGCGATGGAAGCGCTGCGGACGCTGAGTCAAAGCGGACTCCAAGTCGGCATTTGCAGCAATAAGCCGATCGCGTTCACAAGAGATTTGATCGCCTTTCTCGGCATCGAACCCTATTTGCACGTCGTACTCGGACCCGAAGATGTTGCCAACCCCAAACCGGACCCGGACATGCTGTGCGAGGCGATGATCCGTCTCAAAGTGATGCCGAGCGATACGCTCTACATCGGCGACATGGTGGTGGACATCCAGACGGCGCGAGCGGCCAACGTCGCGGTATGGGTCGTGCCCACCGGCTCCGAAGACATCGCAGCCTTGCGGCTAGCGCAGCCGGATCGATTGCTGCGCGATCTGTACGAACTGGCGGACATCGACAAGGAGAACCTCTCGAAATAAGAGACTGTTCCGAAAGCTCCCCTCTCCCCTGTACTCAGGGGAGAGGGGCTTCTGAGACAGACTCTAAGAAATCGGCGACGGCAGGCTCAAGACCTCGTGCAACAGAGGCGGCGTGCGTCCGAATCGCGTTTGAAATTCGTCGCGCGTCGGAATCAGCCGCACCGACACCTTGTCGGCGTGATGGGCGGCAATCGATGCCAGTTGATGCTCGAAGAACGGATTGCGGAAGCGATCCAGCACCTGTCGGGCAAACGCTTCCGGCCCGTCCACTCGCCCATGCAGCACCGGCACGATCTCCTCAAACAGCAGGCGTTCGAGCCATGGTCCCAACTCGGCGTCGAGAACGGCGTCGCGCACGGTTCTGAAGCCGCGCGGCCACGCCTTGATGAGCAACGCCGTGTGCGCTCCGTTGAGGATGCGCACCTTCCGCAGAAAGTACGGCTGCACGTCCGGCGTCCAGACGATCGCCGAATTGCGAATAAACGGAGTCTTTTTTTCCTGAATGGCCCACAGTGCGTACGGCTCGCACACGGTCAACATGGCGTCCTCGGCGCGTAGCGGATGATCCGCCGCGGGATCGACGACGATGCGATCGACCAGGGTGTTCAACCAGACACATTCGGTTTGCATCCAGTCGCGGAAGTCTTGGGACAGCTTCCACTCGCCGGCCAATTGCAACAAGAGACCGCGCAGGGTATCGGCGTTGTGTTCGCGCAGTTCGCAGGGAACGATAGCCAAGCCGCGTTGTCCGGCGTCGAAGCGCTCGCGCAGCACGGCCAACAGTTTTGCCGGAAACGAACGCGGCGGCGCGTCGCCAGGTTGGTCCGCCGGATCGAGAGTGTACCCCGATTCCGTCGTGTTCGACAGCACCACGCGCAACTCCGGCGACCGTGCCAGCGCGCGAACCTCGTCCCATTGTGACGCGGCGACGAGGGCGCGGCTAATGCTCGCCGACGTTTCGACCCGATCGACGACATTGCCGTTCTCGTACCCGCGCACGGCAACGTGATAGCGGCCCTGCTGGCGATTCAGCGCCGCCGCCCGCTCGTCGCCGGTCGATTGCACGATGACAATCCGACCGACGTTCTGGCCTTCTTCGTTGGCTTGATGTACGAACAAATCGGCGAAGGCGCGCAGAAACCGTCCCGAACCGAACTGGAGGATGGTTTCGGGAAGAGTAGTCGTAATCACGGTGCGGTAGTTCTCCAAATGCGAACGATTTCAAACCGACATTCAAAACCAGGGTATTCCAAAACGATGAGGTTGTCCGCCAGTACGATTTCGGGCGAACACAAAAGAACAAGTTCTACTTCTACTGGGGGCCATATTCTCTTTGGCCGATTCTCAACGGCGGCAAGCGGTTAAGGGCTTTCCATCTGTACAGACTCCCTTCCTCAATACGACGCAAACGACGCCTCGCCGTGCGACGCTGGTACGCACAAGGACTCGTACCCAAAACGACGCTCCAACACGCCCGCAAATAATCTCTGCAACGTCGCCACCTTCAACGCCGGAGTCTTTTTTTCGACCGGCTTCAACCGTCAAGAACTATGTCGATGGCAGGATTGACATCGGCGTCGGCCAACATATCGTCGCGGCGAGCGGCAAACCGGCGGTTCACGGCTAATTCCTTCCAGAGGATTCGTGTCCCCGAAAGTATTTTGTAGAAAACAAGTTAGCTCTGGTAAAGAAAGGCCGACAGTAGAAGTAGTGAAGACTGGCACCCCGGATCGTGAAATTCTCCCGGAATTCGAAGTGCCGTCTCTGCCAAGTGGACAAGATAGGTTACCCAACAAACCCATTCATTCCCAGTGTTTTTTGTTCGATCGCTGAGCTTATTAGTCCGTAGGTCCTGGGTTCGAGAACCAGCGCCTTCATTGTTTGCGGAGCGGTTCGTTCTCGAGATTTCTCCTTCGTTTTTTGGAACGGATGTATAGCGGCAGAGATTCCCTGCTTGCTAGGGGCCGTGGCTTCGACAAATCGCTTGCACTCATCAAAAAAGTAACCTACGTTACTACTGTCCTCTCCTTTTGGGGAGAAGGGGAGGTACATGCGAGCCGCCGGCAGTGAGGGGATTGCCGGCGGCTCTTTTTCATTTCCATCGGTAACGATTCTTCGAGCCTTCTCAGTATCCCGTCAAGTGCGACTCCGAACCTGAATTGCACGCCGAATATAACTCATTCGCATCTCGTGAATTGCTACGCGCGGCACACTGCACCATCCAGGAAAAGGAGGGCGCGAAGGCGAGAGATGCCTGCCATTTTGACAGCGACGGCGCGGCGTTCGATGCGTGGATACTCCGTCCTGAAAAGCGAAGCGGCTTTTTTGACAGGGCTTGAACCGTTTCCTTAGAATGAAGAAGATGTGAGGTCAGGTCGCCCCCCCAATAAGGAACCCCACGGCATGCACATTCTCACAGCGATTCCCGTCTACAACGAAGCGCGCCATGTCGAAGGCGTATTGCGGGAAGTGCGGCGCTATAGTCCGCGGATCTTGGTTGTCAACGATGGTTCGACCGATGGGACGGGCGAGATCCTGGCGCGGGAACAAGGACTGGAAATCATCGCCCATCCGGTCAATCGCGGCTATGGAGCAGCCCTTGTGTCGGCCTTCGACTATGCGCGTCGGCAAGACATGGAGGTACTCATCACCATGGATTGCGATGGTCAGCACGAGCCGTCGCGCATTCCCGTCCTCTTGGAGGCCATCCACGACGCCGACATCGTCTCCGGCAGTCGCTATCTCCGCGACTTCCATCAAGACTCTCCCGCCCCCCTCGATCGACGGCGTATTAACCGCGAGATTACTTCCGACTTGAATCGCCGATTCGGGTTGAACTTGACCGACTCGTTCTGCGGCTTCAAGGCGTATCGCCGCCAGGCGTTAGAGCGATTGCACATCACGGAGACCGGCTGGGGCATGCCGTTGCAGCTGTGGGTGCAGGCGGCTCGGTTGGGATTGCGCGTCAAGGAAGTGGGCGTGCCGCGTTTGTATCTCGATCCCAATCGCGCGTTCGGGGGCGTTCTCGACGACGAAACGGAGCGTTTGACGTACTATCGCAAGGTGATCGCCGCGGCCGAGGCCGATCCGGGCTTGGTCTCGACCTCGGCTGCCGAGGCCGACGGCGACAAGGCGAGTGCCTGTTGTTGGATGGGTCTGTTCAAGAGGACTTGCCTTTGAGCGAACGGAACGTGCCGCGCGCCCCCAGCCGCTCTGGCGGCATCGTCGCCGATCCTCCGTTGCACGAGGCCGGCGTCCTCCTGGCCGCCAATCGCCAAAGCCTCTCGGCGCGCGGCGACCTGCTTGGTCGTCCCTGGTCCGAGCTTCGCCGCCACGCACGCCTCGCTGCCGTCGCCGCCGCCCAAGCCTATCTGGGCGATACGTCGGCCATCGCTGCCGACTCCCTGATCGTCGCCGGGCATCAGCCGGAGTTGTTTCATCCGGGCGTCTGGGTCAAGAACTTTGCCCTGTACGGCCTGGCTCGCTCGCTCGGTGTTACTCCGCTCAATCTCGTCGTGGATAACGACACGGTGAAATCGACGGCATTGCTTTTGCCCGACCCTCCGCACGTTCGCCGCGCGCCCTTCGACCGTTGGACCGGCGAGACGCCCTACGAAGAGCGGACCATCGTGGATCGAGATACCTTCGCTCGTTTCGCGGAGCGTATCGGCGCATGGCTCGACGACTGGCCCTACGAACCGCTCCTTCCCGCATTCTGGGACGAAGTAAAGCGGCAGAGCGATCGCACTGCGATTCTCGGTGAATGCTTCTCGGCGGCGCGGCGGAGCATCGAGCGTGCTTGGGGATGCCGCAATCTCGAAGTGCCGCTCAGCACCATCTGCGACACCGAGCCGTTCGCCTGGTTCGCCTGTCATCTTTTGACACATTTGCCCCATTTTCACTCTCTTTACAATACCATTGTCGCCGAGTATCGCCGCCGGCACGGCATCCGCGACGACCGGCATCCCGTGCCCGACCTCGCCGTCGAGGGCGATTGGCTGGAAGCGCCCTTTTGGATTTGGCGCGCCGGCGCGGTGCGGCGCGGCCGAATGTTCGCACGCCGTGCGGGAACGCGCCTGCAACTGCGCGGCAAGGACGAAGTTGTGGAGTTGAGCGCCGATCCTCAGATGCGGGCGATCGAGTGGCACCATCTGGCGCGACAAGGCATCAAAATCCGCAGCCGCGCCTTGACGACGACGCTGTACGCGCGAATGTTCTTGGCCGACCTGTTTATTCACGGCATCGGCGGCGGTAAATACGACGAACTGACCGACGAATTGATCCGCCGCTTCTACGACCTTAAAGCGCCGGCTTATCTCGTAATGTCGGCGACCTTATGGCTTCCCTTGCCGCAGTTCGACGTCTCAAGGGACGAGTGCCGTCGCCTGAGCCGCGAACTGCGCGATGTGCATTACAATCCACAACGACATCCGCGAGGCATCGAAGAAAGCCAGCCTTTTTCCGAAGCGGCTGCGCGCAAACGAGAATGGATCGCACGGCAGCCGACAACTTCCACCGAGCGCCGCGAACGCTTTCACATGCTGCGATCCCTGACCGAGCAACTCCGCCTACCCCTGCAACCGCTCGAAGAACAATTGCGCCAGCAATGGCTCCTCTGCCAAAAGCAAATGCGCGACAATGCCGTGCTGCAACGGCGCGACTATTCGTTTTGCCTGTATCCCGAAAGCGTTCTGCGTCCCTTCTGCACGCAATTCTTGGACGAACATTCGATGCCCTCCGGTCATGGGTTGGTCGCGGATTCCCCTCTCCCCTGAGTTTCGGCAAGAGTCGATGTGCATCAATTACGAGTGCATTCTTGTAGGATGACGGAGAGGATTCGGAGAGACAAGGAGGCGATGTGCCAAAATCGATCCCGCCTTCGTTGAGACCGGGATTGACGAGGAGTGTGTGTCTTGCACCAAGCCAAGCGGACCTACCGGAGTCCAGACTTCGCTCGGTTTAGGGTCGCGTTGCAACTGACATCGTTCGCGGTGTTTTTGTTGGTCGTCTGGCAATGGCGGCAGGCGGAACGTCGCGCGGCTACCGAGGGTGAGGCGGCTCTTGCGGTTCGGGAAGAAGCGGCGCGCGAAAACAAGGCTCGGCTTCAGGCGCAACGTCTGGTTGCTCGCAACGCGCTATCCGAGGGCGCGGGGCTGTGCGAAACCGGCGAAACGGCGCGCGGCCTGCTGTGGATGGCGCACGCCGTGGAGTTGGCCGAAGCGGATGGCGACGACGACTTGGCACGCGCCGCCCGCCTCAACCTTGCGGCTTGGCAGCCGTACCTCGTTCGCCTTCAAGCCGATTTGGTCCATGCGGGTAAAGGGTGCTGTGCGACCTTCGCCGCCGATGGTTCCCTGGCGACAACCGGAGGCGAAGATAAAACGGTTCGGCTGTGGGACCGCGAGGGTCGGCCGCGAGGCAAGCCTTTGGTCCATCGCTTACCCGTCTGGCTTGCCGCGTTTAGCCCCGATGGGAAAACGCTGCTGACGGGCAGCGGCAGCAGCGAGGGTGGCGAAGGATGTTTATGGGATGTCGCCACCGGCCGATTGATGGCCTCGTGGCCCCACGCCAGCCGGGTGTTGACCGCGACTTTTCATCCTACCGGAGCGACGTGTCTAACGCTTTCCGTCGATGCGGCCGTCGTTCGGAGCGTTCCGGACGGCAAACAATTGGGACGGACCATCGAACATCCTCGACCCGCGCGAACGATGCCGGAATCCCCAACACCCTCAATCGGAGGCTTCCGTCCCGACGGCAAACTCGTGTACACCGCCGGCGAGGATGGCACCGTCCGATTTTGGAATGCGGAGACGGGCGAGCCGCAAGGCAAGACGCTCCGCGCCGGCTCACCCATTCTGGCGGCCGCGTTTAGTCCGGATTCACGCACTCTGCTAATCGGTTGTGTCGATGGAAAGGCTCGTCTGTGGGATGTGGACGCCGGCTTGCCGCGCAGCCCTCTCATGGTGCATCGCGGTCGGGTTCGCGCTGTCGCCTTCAGCCCCGACGGCGCGCTTGCCGCCACGGCCAGCGCCATTCAAGAAGTGAACTTTCAAACCCGGACGACCACGATCGGAGGCGGGGAGGTTCAACTTTGGCGCGTGCCGACCGGCGAGGCGATCGGGCAGCCGTTGCCGCATCCCAAACCCGTCGAGTCGCTGGCGTTCAGTCCCAAAGGACGCCGACTGTTGACCGGCTGCGAAGATGGCGATGCCCGCATGTTTCTCATTGCCAGCGGCGAGCTGATGGCCAAATTGCCCTCCAATGGGGGGATGATTGCGCAGGTGGCGTTTCGGAGCGACGGCGAGGGCTGCTCGATCTCTTGCATCGGAGGAAAATCCACGAGCGGCGCTCGGCTCTGGAGCGTCGCGCCCGAAGATGGCCTGCCGCGCCTCCTGCTGCACGGCGAGACCGTACGCACCCTGGGCTTCAGTCCCGATGGCAGCGCGCTCTTTTCCGGAGGAGACGACCGCGTCGGCCGACTTTGGGAAGTGGCGACGGGTCGGCCTCATGGATCGCCGATGCCCCATAAGTATCCCATCACCCTCGCCGTCTTCAGCCCCGATGGTCGGTCTCTCTTCACGACTTGCGAGGGGGTCGAGCAATCGAGCGGGCCGGTGAGACTCCGCTGGTCTTCCGCCTTTTGGGAGTTGGCCGCCGGACGCAAAAGTCTCGACCTGCGCGTGCCGCGTCGCCCCGTTTGCGCCGCCTTTTGCGATGGGGGCCGCGCGCTGGTCGTCGGCGACAGCGCAGGAGAAGTGCAATTGTACGACGCCTCCACCGGCAAACCCCTCGGCCCGCCGCTGATGGGGCGAGGTTCGATCCATACGCTCGCGTTCGATGGCAATGGGCAAACCCTCTTGACCGGCGAGAATGGTCGAGCCGTTCTCTACGACTGGAAGGGGCGGCGAGAGCGAAAGCGGTTGCCGTTCGGTGATTCCGCCGTCGAGGCGCACTTCTGCCCCGACGGACGCGGTCTCCTGCTCGTGTCGAACGGGTTCGCGCGGGTTTGGGACCGCGAGGGCGACGAGTGCAAAACCCCGCCGCTCTTCCACACCGAGGGTGGCATCCATCGTCTTTCGTTCGGTCCCGATGGCTGCGGCATTCTTATCAGCGACGGCGAGAATCGAGCGCGCTTGTGGGACATTGCCACCGGCAAACGCATCGGTCCCGCGCCGGGACAATCGGACACTCCTCTGGTCGCCTTCAGTCCGAGCGGACAGCATTTTGCGGTCGGCGGCAAGTACGGGCGGATCGCGCTGTGGCAATCGCCTCTGCCGATGCGAGGCAGCGCGGAACGACTGCGATTGTGGACCGAAGCGCTTGCCGGTCTGGAACTCGACTCGCAAGAGATTGCCCATCCCCTCAACGCTCTCCAACTCCAACGCCGCCGCGCTCGTCTCCACGAACGGGGAGGCGGTCCCGAACGGGCGATGCCCAACGAATGATGCCGCTGAGGGCGTACGGGTCGGCTGCATCCGTGGTCGAATGCGCAGCCACGGCCCGACGCTCGGTCCTCCCAGCCTGCATCGCTTCACCGCCTCGCTCAAGGGCTTATTACGATGCGTGCCCTGCGACTGTGCCATGATGCCGTCCCAGACCACGCGCAAGGGCGGTCAGCGCTATCGCTATTACACCTGCGTCAACGCCCAAAAGCGCGGTTGGCAGAACTGTCCGTCCCAGTCGATCCCGGCAGCGGAGATCAAGCAAGTGGTGGTCGAGCAGATGCAGCGCTTGGGCCGCGATTCGCTGGTGCTGGAAAACATGCTGACGCAGGTGCGGCAGGAAGACGATGCCCGCCTAGTCGAGTGGGAGAGCGAAGCGCGCCGGTTGCCGAATGCGTCCGATGCGTTGGTTGACGACGCCTCTGCAAAGTCCGGCGTCGATCATTTTTTCGCGGACGGGTTTAAGGGCCAAAGGCCCGAAGTCTTTGGCAAGCGTGTGGCCGTACAATTCCCGCAACGGCTTCAAGGAATAGCGGTAATCGCTCAATTCGTTGGTGGGATTGCCGTCTCGATCCAGCCGCGTCGGTCAACGTTACGACGGCTTGCCCCGACGGTTTGTGGTACCGATACGAAGGGATACCGCGAGGTCGTACTCTGAGAACAGCCCTTTCCGAGTTTTGCGGAAGGTTCCGCATAATTCGGGTTTTAAGGCCGCTCTCTTGACCGCCAAGAGGTACGCTTAAGTTGCGTTCGGCAAAGGAGTTATCTAGAGGGTGGGTGACGGGATTCGAACCCGCGACTTTCAGAGCCACAGTCTGACGCTCTAACCATCTGAGCTACACCCACCAGACGTTTGAATTATAGCCGATTTCACGATGTTGACAAGATGGCCGATTCGAGACGCTACTTGTACCGCACGCGCCATTGCTCGACATCGACGAAGACTTGCGACGCCTCCAATGCCGAGGGTTGTACTTCGCGCCGATAGGCCAACAGAGGATCGAGCTGCCAGAGGGGGACGAACGGCATTTCCTCGTTCAGCAGCGCGTGAATCTGACATTGATAGAGGCGGAACTCGGCGAAATTGCGATAATTCCCCTCCTTTGCGAGCAAGTTCAAGAGCGAAGATTGAGCGAACTTGAACGCGCTTTTATCTCCGTCCGTGCCGGGAGGCGGACCCAACAGGGGAGCCAACCAAAAACTCTCGTCTGGAAAATCGTACGAATAGTACGCGAGATCGTAATCTTGCGTTAGCTCCACGTCCTCGCGCAATTGGTATGCCGAACAAGGAGCAAGCTCCAACTCGATCCCCGTAAACTCTTTGACATTTGCCGCCAACCCTTTCATGGCCTCTTCTAAAACGGGATCGCCGCTGGGATACTTCAGCTTCAACGTCCCCACCTTCGCGCCGTGGCTTAAGGTTCGCGCTTTATCGGGGTCGTGGAGGTCCATCCCACTCTTGTTGGCGCGGTCGCGCACATTCGGATTGCAGGCCCACGAACCGGACGGGAACGGGCCATAGAGGACGCGATGGAGATTCTCCTTCGGGGCCGCGCGGAAGTACTTGTCCAGCAACGCCTCGCGGTTGACGGCGAACGCCAGCGCGCGGCGGAGTTTGGCGTCCGGCAGATGGCTCGTGTTAATCGCCAAGAAGTAAATCCGTCGATTCGGCGTCGTCTTCGACGGGAGCGGCACTTCGATCGACAGTGCCCCAGAGCGTTGTTTCTCGCGCAGTTCCTCTGCTTCCTTGGCCGTCAGGTCGAGGACGAGATCCAGTTTCCCCTCGGCCAATTCGTCCGCGGGCTTCGTGTACGAATAGAAGCGTATCTCTTGAATGTGCGGCGCGCCGCGCTTTGCCGGACGCAGGCCGTAGGAGGAATTCGCGGTAAAAATGACACAAGGGCGATTCTTTTCGTCGGATTGTCGTGGATCGAGTCGATAGGGGCCGCTCGTCACGGGATGGCGAGCGAACTCCTCGCCGAGAACCTCTCGATCGCGCGGCAAGATTTTGAACGACATTAACGCCAACGGATCGAGGAAGCCTTGCTTCATGCGTACCGTCACTTCAAACGGGTTGCTCTTTCGCTCCAAGTCCGCGAGTAGTTCGCCCCAAACGCGCGACCGACCGACGCCCTTGCCGTTTTGCAGCAGTTTCAGCGAAAAATCGAGATCGGTGGAGTTCAGGCGTTGTCCGTCGGACCAAAAGGCGTTGCGCGGCAAGTCGAAACGTCGGCCCAACGGCGCGACCTTGGGACGCGACTGAGCCAAGCCGGGAACATAGCGGAAGCCGCCCGCATCGTCGGAGACGCGTTTGACCAAACTCTCGAAAAGCAAATCGACGGCTCGCCATTCGTTGTCGGTACATGCGCGCGCGGGAGAGAGATTGAGCGGCAGTCCACCGCGCACGCCGACGCGCAAGATGGGATGTTCCAGGTTTAGCCGTCTCTCGATGGCTTGCAGTTCCGGTAATTGCGGCCACGCCTCTTTGGCCCGTTCCACATAGCCCTGGGCCTGTTGGAGTTTCTTGGGATCGGAGCCATCGCCGATCAACTCGTTGGCGATCCGCAGCAAGTCTTTGGCATTGGCAATAAGAAGATCGCTAATCGGTTGAAAGGCCGGATTATTGGGAAACTCGCGCTCCAAGTCGGCCAGGCCCTTCAGAGCCTGTTGCTTCTTCGCCGCGCTGCCGGTTGGGTCTTTCAAGGCGCTTTGAATCATGTCGGCCACGGGTCGAAAGATTCGCGCTCGATCCTCGGAGGAGGGATAGGCGATCGCCAGTCGATGCGCTCGCTCCAAGACGCGATCCCAATTTTTTTCGTCGGCGAGTACCTTAATCTGAACCAGCATCACCTCGTCGAGCAGTTGCTTGCGCAGCGCCGACTCAATCGGTCTCCACTCGTCGTTGCCGCGCTGGCCGGTTTCTTTGGCCGACTCGTGCCAGCGCAAAACCGCCGACAGAACTTGCTCGGCGGAAGTCAACGTGTCGTAGCGAGAGAGAAAAAGAGGATCGTCCCGCTCGCGCCGGTCGTAGTCTTCTTGGAGAAAGCGTCGCACGGCATCGCGGGCAATTTCCTCGTAAGGTCGGACGAATACCAGCGACTCCAAAAGAGGTTCGTAAGGCTTGCCCGGTTGCCAATTGTCTAAAAAAGGCGTGAAGCGAAGCCTTCTGTGACGGAGATTCGGCTCGTTGCCGAGATAGTAAGCGATTGGAACGATGTTGTCTTCGCGCTGCGTTCGCTCTCCCGATTTGGTGACGCGGGGCGTCGGCTTGTAAAAGGCGACATCGTGAGGAACGGCCAACTCAAGAAAGAGTTTCTTCAATGCCTTATGATTCGTTTGCTCGGCCAACAAGCTCAGATCGGTACCGGCGGCCGCATCCTTGACGCGCGGCGGCGTGGTTTTGTCTTTCGGCGTCTCCTCTTCCTCCACGCGAATGACTTTGGGTTTCGATTTCTTCCGCGGCGCGTCTTCCTCTTCTTCGCCCCTTTTCTTTTTGCCGGTAGGCACCTTGGCCTTGGGCGCTTCCTCTTCCTCTTCGACTCTCGGTTTCTTCTGGGCCGGAGCCTGGCCGCGAAGATCGGCGGACTTCCAGACGCCGAACATTCCGACGGCGAGCAGCACGACCGCCAACCCGGTTCGTATCCATTGAGGAGAAGCGTATTGAGAAATCGGCATCATGTTTCCATCTCATCGCGCGGAACGCGAGTGGCCTAGTTCGACTCTTCTAATTATACCGCGAAGAGATCTCCTCGCCACAAGTCCACTTTTGGATTCCGGGGAACTGCCGCCCCTGCGCGAGCCGAGAACATCGTCTGCCGGATCGCGAGAAACCGCTCGACGGAGGACGCCGCCGATCCGTCGGTCATTTGGGGAAGAAGAACGTCTCCGCCGTGCGCCGCAGCAACCATTCTTTCTCCGATGCGTCGAGAAAGTCCAAGCGCTTGCCGATGAGTTCGATGCTGTCGGCGTACTTGTGATCCTCCACCTGAAACGGACAATCGCTCTCCCACATGCACCGTTCGACGCCGAAAGCCCCAATCACTTTGCGGATCAGCGGTCCCAGATCGGTGTACGGCGGCTTCTTCGCGCCCAGAGCGTAGAATGCGCCGAGCTTGACCATCACTTTTTTCTGTTTGGCCAATGCGCACAACGCCTTCACGTCGTCGTCGCGAACGGTGCCGTCCGCGCCGATTCGGCAGAGATGGTCGAGGATGACTGGAGCGCCAGGATATTTGCGACACATGCGCTCCACTTCGGGCAGTCCGTCGGGGTTGATGAGGCAAGCGATGGCTCGATTACTTTTGGCAGCGGTGGCGAACATCTTGTCGTACCCGGCGGCGCGCAGCCAATTCTGCCCCTTGCCTTCATTCGGCTTGATTCCCCGTTCCAGGCCGGGATAGATGCGGAAAGCGCGCACCCCCTTTTTCGCCAACTCACCCATAAGACGATCCGGCGACTCTCCGCTCGGGTCGATGACTGCCGTGCCGCAAAAGACTTTTTTGTGCAGCCCGATCATGTCCAGCATGTAGCTGTTGTCGAAACCGTAAAAGCTCATCTGAATGAGATTGACGCGCTCGACTCCCGCCGCTTTCGTGTGTTGGAACAGATCGTCCGGCGTGAAGTGTTTGGGCTTCATGTCTTCGGGTTTGAAGCCGCGTGCCAGGGGATAATGAATCGTGTCGTCGGTCCAAATGTGAACGTGCGCGTCGATAAAGCCCATCGATTTTTCCTTGGGTTGCGCGGGCCGTTGGTGGAATCAGAGACCAGCTGCAATGCCCCCCACCCCAACCCCTCTCTCCCGGAGGTACGGGGGGACAGGGGCTTGTCGGATCGCCCCTCAGCGCGGCCGACGTTGTAAGTAAGCGGCCTCAATGCTTCCGGCTTGAACGGGGACCACTTGCGTTTGGCTGACCCAATGGCCGTCTTCAATCCACATGGCGCGAACGCGATAATTGTACTTTCGTTCGGGTTTCAGGGGTGGGGACTGAAAGCTGCGCGTCCGTCCCGTCAAGCGCGTGCGGGTATCCTCGACCCAAAGCAGCGCATGTTCGGGTAGATGAACGATCAAACCGGCGGACTCGGTGCGCGCTGTGCGTGGCTGTGGGCGAAGCGTCGCGATTTCCAGCGAGTATTTTTTCGGCTTGGCCAACGAGGTGTCGGCGGGGACGCGAATCGATTCGCTGTAGTCCTCAAAGTCCACTCGGTTCCACGGAAACGACTCCGCGGTAATCTCGGTCGTCGGTCGGCTTATGTTGGCGGAGTCTGGGCCTTGAGGTTCCCGCGTCGGGGAGAAGCGAGAATCATCGTAATCGTTGTCGGGTGAATACGAACTGGACTTTACGGAGGGAGCGGGGGGCGTCCCCGTTCTGCTGGGAGGCATGGAAGAGGGAACGATGGGATCCTTGGAACGGCGAACCTGAACGTAACCACCGTTGTAGTGGATCTCCGCAACTGCCACGGATCGACCCACTTCGAGCAGAGCTAAAATCGATAGACTCGTGCCGAGAACGATTGGGAGAAGGTTTGTGATTCCTCGATTGATTCGCATCGTCTTTCCCCTCCACAAGGCCGTCCGTACGGCCGAGAGTGTCTGGAGCGGTCCTAGCGCGCCGGGCGAGAACCCGAAGGAACGCGCGAGATGCCGATGTGCGGAAGTTTCCCCACATCTCTCTATTATTCTAATCGCTTCTGATGGAGTTGTTACATCTTTATTGTAGATACGCAACGGGAAGTTTGCAAGAGTATAACGATTTTTCCTTATGCGCTGCCAAAAGCACGAATCGAAGTGGCGCGGATTGTTTGCGTCAATCCGATTGGGCGGGATAGATCGAGTATCGGTCGGCCCGATCGCAACGAGCGTGTCGGATTGTCGCGTAGACCGAATTGAGAAGTCGGGCTGGATTTAGAGCGTCCACACGCCGCCGGCCCACGTTAAGCCGCCGCCGAAGGCGATCAGCAACACCCGATCGCCTGGGGCGGCTCGCCCGGTGCGCATGGCCTCGTCGAGGGCGATCGGAATCGACGCCGCCGAGGTGTTGCCGTTGCGTTCCAAGTTGACCATTAACTTATCCGTGGGGAAGTTCAAATCGGCGAAGGCAGCGTCGATGATGCGTTGATTCACCTGATGTGGGATAATCAAGTCGATGTCGGAGGGGGACAGGTTGCATTCGATCAAACTTTCGTCGATCAAGTCGATAATCGTGCGGACGGCAAATTTGAAGACTTCGCGGCCATTCATGCGCAGAAAGTCGAACTCATCGGTGATGCGCGGTTCGGCGGGACACGAAGCCGGTGGCCGAAGGCGCGTGCCGTTGAGGCGAATCAGATCGGCGCGTCGCCCATCGGCATAGAGACGAAACCAGTGTTCGCCGCGCCCGTCTCCCTCGGCCGGTCCAATAACCACCGCCCCCGCGCCGTCGCCGAACAACACGCAGGTGGTCCGGTCGCTGAAATCGACCACGCGGCTCAGCGTCTCGGCTCCGACGACGAGAATGCGACGACAAGTTCCTGTGCCAACGAATTGAGCGGCGACGGTGAGTGCGTACAGAAAGCCAGTACAAGCTGCGTTGAGGTCGAAGGCGGGGATGGGTCGGCAGCCGAGTCCCGCTTGGATGACACAGGCATTGGAGGGTACCATCATATCCGATGTGACGGTAGCGCAGATAATCATGTCCACATCGGCGGGGTCGAGTCGAGCCGACTCCAACGCGCGACGCGCAGCCAACAAGCCGAGGCTGGCCGATGTCTCCTCGACGGCGGAGATGTGCCGTTCCCGAATGCCAGTGCGGGTGCGAATCCATTCGTCGGAAGTATCGAGACTCGCGGGAAAGTCGCCGTTACGCACCAAGCGATCCGGTAAACTGCTACCGGTACCCAGCAGTATAACTCCGTGAGAGGTACTCATGGATCACCTCATCTGGAGAATCGATCTTTGGGAGTTTGTCGCACGATGCACGGCTCCTTCCGCTACTGCACCAGTATAGCAATACGAAACGGCAAAGCAGAAACGTATCTCTCCAAAAAAATCGGCCAAGGGCGGAATGAACGCGCCGCGCCTGCTGCCTAGAGAAGCGCGGCAAGAAATAACGAACGCCTCGCCGCGCCAAAGCGGAAGCGCTGCGAAAGCGCGGCGAGGCGGCATAACCGTTAAACTTTCGCTGGCACCTCGAATCCTTTGCGGTATTCGCGCGTGAGCATGGCGTTGGCGTCCTTGTCGTCTACGAACCGTTCGGTGGCGGGATCGAGCGTCAATTTGCGGCCCACGCGGCACTTGACCTCTTCAACGTCGATCTTGTTGTCCTTCAGATGCTTCTCCATGCGCTCGAAGGTTTCACCGGCGTCCTTGTCTTTGGCAAATGCCTGCGGGGCTTGGCCGAACGGCTTCTCGTCGCCGAGGCGATAGCTGATGTTGCCGAGATGGCACAGCGCGCTCGACAGATGGCCTTCGAGTATTTCGCCGTTGAGATCCTCGTTCTTGCGATTGCGCACGGCCTGGATGAAGTTGGCGAAGTGATCGCCGCCGCCGTCGAACTTTCGGATGACCTCGCCCTTGGGAGTGAAAGCCGTAGCGCTGCGATAGTTGGTACCAACCATATAGCCGTCGGTTCCATACCAGATGTTGCCGACTTTCGCACCGAGGAAATCCTTGGTCAACAGGCCGCGAACCTCGAAGATCAACTCGCAGTCGCCGTAGTCGAAGACGCAAATCTGCGTGTTGGCAGTCTGTCCGTCATCGACGTAGCCGAACCGTCCGCCGACGCTGACGACGCCCTTAGCCAGCTCGTGCTTGTTCAATCCCCAGCGCGCCTTGTCCATTTCGTGAATGCCCTGATTGCCGAGATCGCCGTTGCCGGTGTCCCAAACCCAGTGCCAATCGTAGTGCAGACGCTTCCGCATGAGCGGAGCTTTGGGCGCGGGACCGCACCAGAGGTCGTAGTCGCAGCTTTTGGGGATCGGCTGCGCTTCCGTCACTTTGCCGATGCTGCCGCGCGGCTTGTAGCACAGACCGCGCGCCACCTTGATCTTACCGAGTTTGCCGTCGTGCAAGAACTTCATGGCGTCTTGCAGACCTTTACTGGATCGGCTCTGCGTGCCGGCCTGACAAATGCGATTGGTTTTTCGCGCCACTTCGACGATGCGACGGCCTTCGCTGACATTATGGCTAACTGGCTTTTCGACGTAGACATCTTTGCCGTTCTGCATTGCCCAAATGGCAGCGAGCGCGTGCCAATGATTCGGCGTGGCAATGCTTATGATGTCGATGTCTTTGGCTTCGACGACTTTGCGGATGTCTTGCTCGAACTTGGGCGCTTTGCCCTGCTTCTTCTCGATGGATTTCATGGCCCGACCGATAACGCCCTCATCGGCGTCGCAGACGGTAGTGACGACGGTATTCAGGCGATTGTTGCCTGCGAAGCCGTCGATATGACTCATACCGCGTCCGTTGACGCCGATGACGGCAACGCGCAGCTGGTCGTTCACTTGACCCTTTTTGACGGCTGCCACAGCCTTCTCGGCAGCCGAAGCCTCCGAGGTCAGCCCGACGCCGGCCAGAGCGGCCATGATCGCGGAATCGTGCAAGAAATCGCGCCGATCAATCGAACGCATGAGATCGTCTCCTCACGAGAGGGCATGGAGGGGTGGGGGAATACTTCTGACAATGTATCCGCTCTGAGGGGTATCGGTCAATCAAGTAATGGGAAAAGGGAGAAAAAACAGAGGCCCCACCGCGTGTAACGCGAATGGGAACCTCTGCCTCGGTGGAGGATGCCGTCGCTCCCCTCCCTCTACCGGCTACCCTTGCGGGTAAATGGCACAGGGAGGGGAGGACCGCGACCGGCGGATACCGAGTGGCCGCCAGAGGATAAAAATAAGCGGCTTCAAAGGCTTACGCCTACAAGAGGGGAGTGTTGATGGGCGAAGGGAGTGTCGTCGGATTCGCTTTGACCTCATTGTCCGCGAGCCTCCGTGCTGAAAAATAGGTCGCAAACGAGCGTCCGTCAACTTCGACAGGAGTTCGTCAGACCCGAGTCGCAGCTGTGGATCTGGTCGGCCATGACCCACAGCATGTAGACTACTCGCTCGCGCAGCGTGCGTTCGCGTCGCTGGCACGATTGATGGTGGGCGCGCCACAGATAGTAGAGCGTTGCCACAGCCAGAGCAGCCATGTTCGTCACGATCGGTTGCATGAAAGTCTGCCTGTTGAGGGGATAACCTCGGATATTCCATTCCTAAACGATAGCTTACGCGGGGAAGGTAAGCAAATCGACGCCGCGGAGTACAATAAAATCGTCCGATGGCGGCGGTGGACGGCTCGGCGAGTTGGGGTGGATGATGTTGGAACATCGCGTGTTGCTGCTGCGCGCGGGCGCATCTTGTGCCGAACGATCCATCGTCGATGGAGAGAGCGGCGTCCCACTCGGCACGGCGCGGTGGCGGAAAGAGAAGGGCCGTGCGTGGAGGCGTTGGTTTCGGCGCGGGATTATGGAAGTGCGCGAACGAGAGGACGAACCGTTGGTGTTCACCCTCCGCCGCGCTTGGAGCCTAGCTCCGCGCCGAGACGTGCGCGATGCCGACGAACAGGAGGTCGGTTTCCTATTGGGGCTTCGCGTCCACGATCGGTTTGGCCGTCCCGTTGCCGATTTTGACAACGGCGTCTTTCGCGCGCCGTCTCAGCATATCTTGGCCGAGTTGACGACAACGACCGACGGTCAAAATCTGACCTTCGGCAACGACATCGCTGGCGAACCGTTCGTCAAAATGCTGCTCTTGGCCGCCGTCTTGGCCTTCGGTTCACCGTAACACCGCGAACGACGACTTTCGTGGGGTGAGTCGAAGCTCGAGGCCCACGGCCGACCGTCGCGGGGGTACGGCCGACGGTCGAACTTCCATGCGTCGCTTGAAATCGAGGGAGATGAAGTAAAATGGAAATGGAATACCTTCCGCCGTCCCCAAGCCTCAACCCCGAGACGAAAACGATGAACCCTCGAGTCCAGAAGATCGGTCGCCGCACGGTGCTAAAGGGTATCGGCGTTACGATGGCTCTACCGTGGTTCGAGGCCATCCCCTTGGTCGGCGGCGAATCGGCTGCGGGTTCGGACGTCTCCCCTCCTCAGCGTTTCGCGGCTCTGTTCATGGGCAACGGCATCAGTCCGAAAAACTGGTGGGCGAGAGGGGCCGGGGCCGACATGGAATTGAGCAAGAGTCTGCAACCGCTCGCTCCCCTGCGGACGAAGTTGAACGTCCTCACTGGCCTGTTCAATAAGAATGCCACCGGCGTGGGCATTCATCCGGGTCAGACGGGGAACATCTTATCGGGAGCGGCGCTGCGAAAGGGCGCGGTTCTGCACGGCGGCGTCAGCGTGGATCAGGTGTTGGCCGCACATTTCGAGGAAGCCACGGCGCAGCCGAGTCTCGTCTTGGGCTGCGAACAACCGATCACCGGCTACCACGAGACGAACTTCTCGATGGCCTATAGCTCGCACATCTCCTGGAAGGATGCGAATGCGCCGGTGCCGATGGAGGTCTATCCGTCGCTGGCTTTCGATAGCCTGTTCGACAACCAGGGGAGCCGACGCACCGCCAGCATTCTCGATCGCGTGCGCGAACAGACCGCCAGCCTCCGACACAAAGTCAGTTCCGCGGACAGGGCCAAGCTCGACGAATACCTAACCAGCGTGCGCGACGTGGAGAAGCGCGTCGAGCGCGCGCGCGCCGTCCAGACAAAAGCCGACGAACGCGGTCGTCCCGTCCGCTCGATGCCGCGACCGGCCAACGGTCTGCCCGAAGACATCCGCGAACACATGCGCTTGATGTGCGATGTTGTTGCCCTCGCCTTCCAGACCGACAAAACGCGCGTGGCCACCTTGCTTTTGTGCCGCGATCTGTCCGGCTTGTTCTACCCGTTTCTCGGCGTCCGCACCGCCCATCATCCGACTTCCCACGACGATCAATCCGACGCCTACGAGCGCGTCGCGCGCTACTACGTCGGCCAACTCGCCTATCTGGCGGGGCGGCTTGCCGAGATGAAAGAAGGCGAGGCGACCGTCTTGGACAACTCGTGCCTTCTCTTCGTGTCGAATATGTGGTCGGGCAGCCGCCACGATTCGAGCAAGCTGCCGGTGCTATTGCTCGGCGGTCTGGGCGGCAAACTCGAAACGGGGCGAGTCCTCGATTACACCGAGCGAGGCAACGAGAATCGCCGACTGTGCAGCCTGTATTTGTCGCTTATGAATCGCATGGGCGTAAAGGCCGAGCGATTCGGAGACGCGACGACTCCGCTGGCCGGGTTGTGATCCTTCCTCAAGTCTCCCTCCCATGGGACGACGACCCGCTCTTGTGCCGATTGGACGAGTCGCTATAGAGGATGTCGCCTGGAGGTATGTCTCCTTGGAGGCACGGGCGATTCGTCCCAGATTGCGGAGGGAAACGCATGTCTCGACACGGTTGGAGTATTTGGATTCTCGCGGCTTCGATGCTGCCCGTCGGCACCCTCCGAGCCGCGGAGCAAAAGAGCGAGATTATCGTCGAAGTGAAGTACGTCCTCCTCGCCCACGATGTCGCCGAACAACTGAAACAGATGCGCTTGCTCGGCGGCTCGAAGCGCGGCAAAGACATTGTCTATCTCAGCGACCGCGAAATGAGGCTTTTCATGGAGGTGCTGCAGAACGACGTTCGCAGTAACGTCCTGCAAGCGCCGAAGCTTACGATGCTCGACGGTCAAAGCGGAGAGATCGAAGCTCTCGACGAACAAACGATTACCAGGGGTGCGATGGTCGTTCAAACGGAACACGGAATCGTACTGACTTCTCACCAAGAAACCGTGCCGGTCGGTACAAAACTCCATCTCCGCTCGAACATTTCGGCGGATCGACGCTCGGTTCGCGTCGAACTCAACACGCAAATAACGAATCTGGACGAGAGCCAACCGGATAGCTTCACGATTCAGATTTCGGACAAAAACGCGAACGGCAAGGCGGGTACGATTCTGGAAATGAAACGGCCGCGCATCGTCAAAATGAGCGCCGAGAACACGATGGACATTGTCGATGGAAAAACGGCGGTATTACCGGCAGGCATGAAGCTCTGCCAAGTAAGCGAGACGGTATGCCCCGAATGGGTGAAAGAGATCCCTCTGCTCCGCAATTTGTTCTGCACGACGGAAACGCATCCGGAAGTGCATCATCTCTTCGTGACGGTGACGCCGCGTATTGTCGCGCCGAAGGAGAAGGAAGAGAAACGGACGCAGAAGGAGTCGGCTAAAAAGCTCTCGACCCGTCCGGATTGTTGCGACTATCGGACTCCCATTTATCCGCCCGTGTCTCAATGTGAGAAAATCGACTGCGGCGGAGAACCCGCACGGTCACGAGTGCTGCGGGCAATGGGGCCGCCCGTCACAGTTCCAGGGTTACTCGAGACGTCGCGCGACGACATTCGTATCGTCGCCGAACGTACCGTGTCGAAACTCGATCTGCCGCGCTTTTATCCACTCGTTGGCCTCGCGCAGTTTCATCACTCCCGTTGGAAATGCACCGTCTCTTACACGGAGACGGTGAGGGGAAGTTATCCCATCGCGTTCCGATGGACGCGGCCGATGATTCATGTGGTGTACCTCAATGCGGATCATTTGCATTCCGTGCCAAGCGATACCGAACCGAAAAAATAAAGGCCAGTCGAGATCCGCTCCCCCTCTCCCCGGTCGTAGCGGGAGAGGGAGTTGAGGATCGACGAGCATTTGTTCGGGTCGTCCCGTTCATTGACACGCCTTCAAAAAAGCCACCAGATCCGCCAATTCGCGCGGTGTCAATTGCCCGTCGAGGCCGGCGGGCATGATGGATACCCGGCTCGGCTGCACGTCTTCGATGTCCTCGCGTCCGATGCGCGCCTCTTGATTCACGCCGGTCGCCAAGACGATCTCCTCGGGCGCGTCTTTGCGGAGAAGACCATTGTGTACTTTGCCGCTCTTCGTTGTCACTTGAATTGGTTCGTAGCTCCGCGTCAAGCTGGCGCTGGGGAAGACGATCGATTCGAGCAGATCGCGTTCGGCGCGAATCTTGCCGATGTGCGTGAGATCGGGGCCGATGTTGCCGCCGAGATAGCCGATGGCGTGACAGGCCGAACACGATGCCTTGCTACTATTGAACACGACTTGACCGCGGCGTGCGTCGCCTTCTTTCAGCGCCGAGAGCAACTGTTCCAATCGGGCCGTTTGCTTGGAAACGTCTCCTTGCAGAACGACGTACAACTCGTCGGCTCGACGCTGGACGGCTGGACCGAATTTGGCCAATCGCGGCTTGAGCGATTCGACGCGCAGACTGGCGCGCGCCGGAGACACTTTGAGTACGGACAGCAGAGCGAGGCCGGCCTTCTCATCGCCACACGAGATAAAGGCGTCCAACAAGCGATTCAATTCCAGCGGCCCTGCCGTCTTGAGCGATGCCGTCAGTGCGAGAAGCTGTTCGGCGGTCAGCTTGGCTTTGGCCAACGCCTCGGCGGCAGCGGCTCGGACGACGACCGGCTGCTCCGCGTCCAGATGCGCGCGCAAGAAATCGAAAAGCGATGCGTCCACACCGGCCAATCCTCCGGGCACGGCGGCGAGAGCGGCGACGCGCAGCTTCGCGGACGCGCTCGATTCGCCGCCGATCTTGGCGAGCGCCTCCGCCAACGGAGCGGCGCGCTTCGGAGTAAGACGCAAGGAGCGGACGGCGGCCACTGCCTCTATTTGGAGATCGCTATTGTCGCTTGAAAGGGAAGCAACCAACGCATCGATCCACGACGGCGGCGTCTCCTTAAGGTTCGCGCGGGCGATGGCGCGAAGGGCGATTTGGCGCGTGGCGGCGTCCGAGGTTGAATCTCGAAGGCGGTCGGCCAGCATTTTCTGGATCGCCTCGCCGTTGGCAAAGCGCGTGAGATGTTGGGCCAATTCGTCTCGTCCAGCGGGCGTCAAAGTGGAGGCGGCAGCCAGGCGCTCGCGGAGGAAGCCGGCCACGGACGAGGCCCAGTCGGGATGCCGGCCGGCGATCCACCACGCCGTCTCTTTCAGCCGCGCCTCGGTGGCCGAGAACGAATCCGTCACCATTTCCGGTCTTAGATTCCCCTCTTTCATGCCGTCGAGAGCGACGAGAGCAGCGCGGCGGACGGCGGGATTCTTGCTCCGCAGCCCCTCGGCCGTTGCCTTGACATCGGCGATTTCGAGGAGAGCATAAGTCAGCGAATGTTCGAGGGCGCGATCCGTTGGCTCGGCGAGGGCGGCGAGCAGAGCGGGCACGGCAGTGTTCTCGCCGATGCGTCCGAGCGCCTCGGCCGCGGCACGACGATTGGCCATCGACTCGTTTTGCAGCAGTTTCCGCAGCGCGGGCACGGCATCGGCGTCGCGCCGCACGCTCGCCGCACGAATCGCAGCTTGCCGCGTCGTCTCGTCGGCGTCTTCCAGAGCCAATCGTGAGGCGGCGTGCGCGCCGGCAGCGTCGATGCGCGTGGCGGCCCACACCGCGTTACGCCGCAGCCGAGCGGAATGGCTCGACCGAATTGCCTTCGTCAATGCCGGCACCGCCTCGGTTCCCTTTCGTCCCAATGTCTCCACCGCGCGCCGCCGCACCGCCGGACGCGCATCGTCGAGGAGAGCGGCCAATCGTTCGGGCGACATCGTGGCCCATTTCAATTTCCGCCCGCGCGGGTCGTGAACTCTCGCCGCCCCCTTACGCCGAACGCGATAAATCGCCCCCAGAATATCCGGTTTACGCAGCTGCGAGGTTGGGCAGCACAATTTGTACCAGCCTCCGGTATCGACGATCAGTAAACTCCCGTCGGCGTCTTCGACAACGTCGGTCGGATGAAAATCGAGATTGTCCGAGACGAGAAAATCCTCGTCGCGCGTCCGAAACGAGGCCCCGTCGGCAATCAAAACGTGCCGAGAGAGTTTGTGCATGTTGAACTGACAGGCGAACAAATTGTCTCGATACTCGTCGCCGAAGGTAAGAGATTGATAGCGGATCAAGCCGCACGGCGCGGCTGCGCCAAAATGAGTTAGCACCGGCATCAGTTGCGGACTGGTCCACTTATGAACCGGGTCGTGGATGACATCGTGATCCTTGCCGTAGATACCGCCGTAGACGGCATGGACGAGACCGTCGCGCCGTCCGCCGCCGGGATGCTGAAAAAACGTGGTCGTGAAAATAGGCTCGCCACCCGGCGTGAACACGACATCAACCGGGTTATCCATGCCGCCCGACATCACCGGCTCGATGGGTCCGCCTTCGGGTCGGCGGCGAAAGATGTGGGCCGCGCGCGTCACAAACGGCGGCTTGCCCGCCCTTTCATACGTCTGTTTGGCGAACGCCCCCTTGCACCAATAAATCCACCCATCGAGTCCGAGATAAGGCCCGTGTAGATCGTTGGCGCAGCCGGTCAGTGTCTTGCCTACAAACCACTCTTCGCGCCGGTCGGCCACTCCGTCGCCGTCGGTATCGGTCAACTTCCAAATACTCGGCGGGGCGGCCACATACAGCGATCCGTCGTGCCACATGCAGCCTTCCGGAAACATCATCTTGTCGGCAAACACCGTGCGTTTGTCGAACTTGCCGTCGCCGTCGGTGTCTTCGAGGCGCACGATTCGATGCGGCTTCTTGCTCAGTTGCACGCCGACCGGCTCATTGGAACCGGACGAATCGGCGACGTACAGGCGTCCCTCGTCGTCGAAATCGGCGACGATGGGCCGTTCCACCATTGGCGTCGCCCCAGCCAATTCGACGACGAAATCACTGGGTAGGGTAAAGACGTGGCCATTCAATGCCATCCGATGCGTCTTGGCGTTCGCCTGCGCGCCCGCGGCGAACCCGACGGCGAAGACGATCGGTAAGCAACCGGCCCAGGAAATCGAACGCATCGGTCATCTCCTCGATTCGGTTGAATGCGAATCTGCACGGAAAGTCTATGAACGACTTCCACGATAGTCTTGCCGCATTCGCTCCAACGCGATCGTTGTAAGAACCCTTCGGCCCGCTCCATCCGCAGTGAATCGTTTCTTCAAAGCAACTCGTCGCCCCCGCTCTCAAGATGTAGGATAGCCGCACATGCCGGGAGGTCGAACCCCGGTTCTCGAATGCGTGTCCGGTCGAGGGCTGGCTCGTTGTAGGGGCGAGTCTTCGACCGCGACTTATGGAGGGATTCCATGCTCACTCTGAAACTTCCCGATGGCTCCGTCCGCCAGGTGGCCGAGGGCACTCGACCGCGCGACGTGGCCGCGGCCATCGGCAAACGACTCGCACAAGCCGCCGTTGCCGCCAAGGTGAACGACAAGGTAGTCGATCTCGATAGCGAACTGCCCGCCGGCAACGGCGAGACCTCGTTTCAAATCCTCACCGACAAGGACAAAGAAGCGCTGGCCGTACTGCGGCATAGCTGCGCTCATATCATGGCCCGCGCCGTCATGCGTCTGTTCCCCGGCGTGCAATTGGCCTTCGGTCCCGCGCTGGAAAACGGCTTCTACTACGACATCGACGCCCCGACGCCGATCCGAGAAGACGATTTTCCACGCATCGAGGAGGAAATGCGCAAGATCGTCGCCGAGGCCGAGCCGTTCGAGCGGTTCGAGCGCTCCGTGGACGAGGCCCGCGAACTGGTGCGCGATCTCGGTCAGGGCTACAAAGTCGAACACATCGACGACGATTTGAAACGGTATCCGTCGCTGAGTTTTTATCGCCAGGGTGAGTTTATCGACCTGTGCCGCGGCCCGCACATTCCCCATGCGGGAAAGGTCGGCGCAATCAAGCTGCTCAGCATTGCCGGGGCGTATTGGAAGAACGATTCCAGCCGCAGGCAATTACAACGCCTCTACGGGACTGCCTTTTTCAATCAAAAAGATCTCGATGCGTATCTGAATCAACTCGAAGAAGCGAAGAAGCGCGATCATCGTGTCTTGGGCAAGCAGTTGAAACTATTCACCATCAGCCCTGACATGGTTGGCAGCGGATTGATCCTGTGGATGCCAAAGGGCGCAATCGTCCGAGGCATTCTCGAAGCCTTCATCAAGGACGAGTTGTTGAAGCGCGGCTACCAGCCGGTCTACACGCCACACATCGGTAGATTGACCATGTACGAGACGAGCGGTCACTACCCGTACTATAAGAAGTCCCAGTTCGCGAGGACTCCGGCCAACCCCTTTCAACCTGACGTCCATGGCCATCGAGATTTTCTCAGACAATTCATAGCTGTAAGAAATCAGCTACCAGAACACCAAGCAAGGGTGGAAGAAGCTGCCTTGGAACAAGACCAGAAGTTCACACACGAGGTGGTCCCTGAAATCGAGGAGGTCGATCCCAGGTTCCCCGGCGTCGAGTATCGGAAGGGTGATCTGCAGAAGAAACACGACATCCTGTCGGCGTGGCTTGACGTGCAAGAGCCGGAGACGTACCTCATCAAGCCGATGAACTGCCCGCATCACATCCAGATTTACAAAGCCGAGCCGCACAGCTACCGCGACCTACCGGTGCGACTGGCCGAGTTCGGCACCGTCTATCGCTACGAGAAAACCGGCGAGCTATCGGGCATGACCCGCGTGCGCGGCTTCACCCAGGACGACGCCCATCTGTTCGTGACCGCCGAGCAGATCGAAGCGGAGATTGGCTCGAATATCGATCTCGTCTTGTTCGTGTTATCGAGTCTCGGCCTGAACGATTACCGCGTCCGAGTCGGCCTGCGCGATCCGAACAGCGACAAGTACGTCGGCAAGCCAGAGAATTGGCAGAAGGCGGAACAAACGCTGATCGAAGTGGTCAAATCGCGCGGCATGAACTACAGCGCCGAAGAAGGCGAGGCGGCGTTCTACGGCCCGAAGATCGACTTCGTGGTGCGCGACTGCATTGGCCGCGAATGGCAACTCGGCACCGTGCAACTCGATTACAATTTACCGGAGCGCTTTAATCTGGAATACATCGGCAAAGACAACGCGGCCCATCGTCCTGTGATGATCCATCGCGCTCCGTTCGGCTCGATGGAACGCTTCATGGGCATTCTAATCGAACACTTCGCCGGTGCCTTTCCGCTGTGGCTGGCCCCCGAACAGGCCCGCATCATGCCGGTCAGCGAGCGTTTCCGCGACTATGGCGAGAAGGTCGAGAACGAGCTAAAGGCGAACGGCTTCCGCGTCCACGGCGACTATCGCCCGGAGAAGATCGGCTACAAGATCCGCGAGGCGCAGTTGGAGAAGATTCCCTACATGCTTGTCGTCGGCGACAAGGAGCAAAGCGCCGGCACGGTGTCGGTGCGCGACCGCGTAGACGGCGACCTCGGCGCGATGCAGCTCGTGGAACTGATTCAGCGACTCGGCGAGGAGGTAAACGAACGGCGCATCCGGCAAGTCAGCACCGCCAGCGCCGGCCTGAGCGACCGCGACGCACAATTTGGCGATTGAGGGGAGAAAAACTCTTCTCCGGGACGAATTGTCTTCTTGCGAAGCCTTGCGAACTGAGGGAGCGAAACGTGAACGAGGATGTCGATCCCTCAAAGAAACAAGGTGCTTTGCCTCGCGTTGTGATGCTTGGAATCTGGGGGGCGACACTGGCTGGAACCGTCGCCCTCTTTTTTCTCATCGACGCCTGCGGCGCAAGACTGCAGGCACCGCTCGCCGCGTCTCCGCCACCAGACAAAACCTCGATAAGCGGCAAACCGGATGCCTTGTTTCATGTCCTCGTGGCGCTGATTGCAGTTCTCGTCACCGGCCAACTACTGGCTCGGCTCTTCCGCTACATCGGGCAACCGCCGGTTATCGGCGAAGTCGTGGGCGGGATCCTGTTGGGGCCATCATTTTTAGGGCGAGTGTGGCCGGAGGCGGCCGCCTTTATTTTGCCGCCGTCGGTCGGACCCTATCTCGGCGTTCTTGCCCAACTCGGCGTCATCCTGTACATGTTTCTGATCGGTTTGGAGCTGAACCCCGCCGAGTTGCGCGAGCGCTTCCAGTCCTTGTTGGCGATCACGCATAGCGCGATGGTCGTACCGTTCCTCCTGGGAGCGGCCCTGGCTCTTTACCTGTATCCTCGCTTCTCCAGCAACGACGTCTCGTTTACCAGTTTTGCACTCTTTGTCGGCGTCTCTCTATCGATTACCGCATTTCCAGTCTTGGCTCGCATTTTGACCGACCGCGGAATACAGAAGACGGGTCTAGGCGTTATGGCGCTGGGATGCGCGGCGATGGGCGATGTGATTGGATGGTGTTTGCTGGCTTTCGTGGTCGGCGTGGCTCAGGCGAAAGTGAGCGGTGCCTTCGTCGTTTTGGGACTGACCGCCGCATACCTGGGGTTCATGTTCTTGGTTGTGCGTCCGATCGTCGCTCGGTTGCTCGCTCGCGCGGACGAGATGCGCTGGACGCAAGGAATCGCGGCCTCGGCCTTCGCAGCGTTGCTGCTGTCTTCGTTGGCCACCGAGGCGATCGGTATTCACGCCCTCTTCGGAGCTTTTCTCCTGGGTGCCGTCATCCCGCATCACAGTCCCCTTGCCTCGACGATGACTCAGAAGTTGGAAGACCTCGTCGTCGTGCTGTTGCTTCCAGCTTTTTTCGCTCTCACCGGCATGCGCACGCAAATCGGACTCGTCTCTGGGACGGAGGAGTGGCTCGTTTGCGGCCTCATCGTTGTCGTCGCCAGCGCCGGAAAGATCGGCGGCACGTTATTGGGAGCGCGATGGGCCTCCGTTTTCGGCTGGCGCGACCGCGTGAAGTTAGGCATCCTCATGAACACACGTGGATTGATGGAATTGATCGTCTTGAATATCGGCTTGGAACTTCGTCTGATCTCGCCGACGCTATTCGCCATGATGGTGCTCATGTCGTTGGCGACAACCTTGGCGACATCGCCCCTGTTGCACTGGCTTGAGCCGAAGCTCTCAAAACAGC
>JAKBCS010000188.1 GCA_021807595.1 Planctomycetota bacterium
AGCGGCGCGCAGACTTCCCTCATCGCGTCCGTCCGCCTTGCGGAGAAGGCATATCCCCAACCCGCACAGGGCACGGGGTCGATGGGGATTCGTCGCATTGAGGCAACAGCGATACAACGACTCCGCTTCCATCAAGTCCGCCGAGTAGCTCTCGCTCTTGGCCGCCACACGATACTTCGCCGCCGCCAGATAAAACGCCACCTCGGCCGGTTCGCCACTGCGAAGTTCGGCCCGTTCGTAGAGCGCGACCGCGCGCTCGTAGTCGCCGTCCGCCGCCGCGCGTCGCCCCGCTCGAACGAGTTCCTCCGGGTCGGGTTCTCGGGAAATCCGCATCTCTAAGAAGCAGACGAGCGGAACAATCGGCATCAACGAAACGAGGAGGCCGAGCGAGAAAAGGGCCTTTCGCTGCGGATTCGTGGGGTGTTGAAGCATCGGCATCATCGCGATCCTCTCGTCGAACCGTCGCCTAAGAAGGTGAACAGCGCCAACAATGCCAGGGCTGGAGCGAGGAACCACGCATAGCGCTGTTGGTAAACCGGAAGGGCGTCGTCGCTGTCCTCGCGGCGCGTCTGCTTGTCGAGGGTGTCGAGATATAGTTCGCCCAGAGGCAGCGTCCGGGTCCGCGCCGAGATGTAGACGCCTCCCGTGGCTTCGGCAATCTCGCGCAGCGGCGTCTCCTCCAAGCGCGAACGGACAACCTGGCCTTCGTACATCAGCGGACCAGAGTCGAGGCGAATGGTGCTGTCCGCGTTGGGATCGCCGATGCCGACCGCGTGGATGCGGATACCGAGCGCGGAGGCGATGCGAGACCCGTTCCGCCATTCGGTGTCTTGACCGGGATCGTCGCCGTCGGACAACAGCAACAGATCGCGCGCTCCGGCGAAGCGGGGATCGTCGCCCGTCGCCGCCAAGATCAACGCCTGTCCCAAGCGCGTGCCGGATTTCTCGCCGGCGGGAGGTTGCAAGTCGCGCTCTTGGGCCACGGCCTCTAAATCGTTCAAAAGAGAGCGAAAATGGTCGTAGTCGTGGGTTAGCGGGCAAGCGAGGCGCGCCTTGCCGGCAAAGCAAACGAGTGCCAGCCGATGCCCGCCGTGCCGTTCGATGGTATCGGCGAGATCGAGCAAGGCCTCGCGGGCGCGGGCCAGTCGGCTTGGAGATTCGGCGAGCATGCTCCGACTGCAATCGAGGACGACGACGACATCGCGGCCCGGAGCGGTGGACTGACTCCAATCGCGCCCCCATTGTGGCCCCGCCATGCCGACGATCAGAGCGACCAAGCCCGCCATCAGACACGCTCCGCGCAGCCGACTCCATCCGCGCCGCGAGGCCATTTGCAATTCGACCGCCGAGGGTTGACCCAACAGCGCCAGCGCTTGGCGTCTCCGTCGTTCGCTCCACACTCCCAATGCCACGAGCATGGGCAGAGCCAACGCGAACCAGAGCAGCCACGGATGATTAAACGCACGATGCATCACGGCTCGATACCTTTAGGGGATTCGCCGCCAAATCGTTCGTTCCAACGCCAAACCGCCGCCGAACAGCACGAACGCCGCCGCCGCCAGCCACGGATAGCCTTCGTGATAGCGGCGATACTGAAAGCTACTCGTCTGGGCGCGCTCCAGCGCGTCGATGTCGCGGCACGCATCGAGCAGCCCTTGGGTGTCGCGGGCTTGGAAATAGCGTCCTTGGGCGATGTGGGCCATATCTTCGAGAGTTCGAGCCGCCGCCGCGCGCGTCTCGCCGGGGCTGTCGGCGCGTTTGCGGCCGCCGCGCTCTTTCGAGGAAGCGCCGTTTCCTCCCGCATCGACGGTATAGATGGGAACATGCAGACCGTTGGCCACTTGCGCGGCCGCGCGCGGCGTCCACCCCGACTGCGGCCGCGGCACATTGTGATCGCCGTCGCTGAGCAGAACCAAGACCTTGCGTCTCGGTCCTGCCGCATCCAAGCGAAGCAGTCCCATCGCCACGGCGTCGCTGAGGTTCGTCTCTGACTCGCCGGGAATCGTGCGCGGCTGTTCGGCATTTAAGATGCGCAACAAGACGGAATGACTGAGGGTAAGCGGACACGCCGTCTCCGGCCGCGTGGCGAATGTCACCAGTCCGATCCGATCGGCGGGTCGGCCCTGAAACTTCGAGACATCGACCCCCTCCACGACATCGCCAAATTTTTCTCCACCGGCCACGAACAACCCAAACACCTTCTTGACGGCCTCAAGTCGCGTTATCGCTTCTCCGCGCCAATCGAAATCGCGCTCGGCCATGCTCCCGCTGACATCGACGAGCATGACGAGAGCGATTCCTTCGGTTTCGATGCGCGTCTGCAAGTCGGGCCAACGCGGCCTGGCCAAAGCCGCGATGAGCAGCGTCAACGCCAGCGAGCGAAGAATCGTCGGTCCCCAACGAGCCAACTTCGCCCTTCCGGGAGGCAAGCTCGCCAAATCGCCCACCGCCGGATGGCGCAGTGCGTTGCGCCGCCGCCTCAGCCACCACCACCACAAGGGCGGAACGAGTACCAGCAGAACGAGAAAAGCGGGATTGGCGAAGTGAAGCATCATGGCAATCGCAGCGTCTCGAAGGTTTCCTTCACCTTAACACCTCGACAACGAGGCAGCAAGTCACCGCATCACCCCTCTAGCAAAGCATGTGCCAACGATTGTCTCTCAGTCTCTCGTTCCCACGCTCCGGCGCGGGAACGCAAGCTTCGCCGCTCCGCGACCGGAGCCACAGCACGCCAGAGACGGGACGCGGAGCGTCCGGAAGTGCGTTCCCACACGGAACGTGGGAACGAGGAGAACCTCACGAAAAAGGGGGGCGATAAAGTGGGCCTCGCTGCGCTTCGTGGGACGAGTGAGGAAGATTTAACCGCTCGCGGTCAAAAGTTCGCCGCTGCGATTGCTTGGCCTCGTCTGGACACGGCACGGCGTCGGCGGCTATGGTAGATTCGCGGAGGGCGGTTTCGGAACCCGCCTTCGGATTCTCCGGGCCAAGGCGACGAGCGCTTCCATGTCCTGGCTGCTCGAACTACGGCTGATCCCTCTGTTCGGCTTCTATCTCGCCGTCATGTTCCTGCTTTCCACTTGGGTGCGTCTCCGCCAGTATGGGACGATTCTCAGTTTGGTACGCGGCATGCCCAATCGTTGGCCGCGCTTGCTCGCGCTCGTCCGGCAACACATTCACATCTTCCTCACCTGGGGCACGGTCTTGCCCTTGGCGATTCTCTTGACCATTTTCGCTCTGAATTATCTGGCAAGCCGATGGCTGTGGCCCCGCGCCGACGAGTTTACCGTGCGGCAATTGACCGAGTTGTACTTGGCGTGGCCGGCCGTGTTCACCTTCGGAGCAGCGATGACGGCCTTCGACTTGTGGGGGGTCTTCAGCGTCTCGGACATCGATCGAGCCGAGATGGAAAAGTATTTCGATCAGGCGGAATACTGGTTGCGCCCCTGGACCGCGCCCGTCGTGCATTTCTTCACGCTGGGACGCATCAATCCGCGGCAGATGGTGGCGGTGGAGGTGCGCACCGCGCTACTGAGTTCGAGTCGAATGCTGAACAGCACCTTGTGGTGGGTCGCCACGCAAGCGGGACTGCGGATCGCTTTTGGATTGTCGTTGTGGTTGTCCTACGCCTTGTAACCCCGGCGGCGCGAAGTTTTCTCGGATCGGGTTCGCCGAGAAGTACGCGCAGGTCGAGTGAGAACGCTATCGCTAATATAACTTTTCTATCTCGTTGGCCGTGAACGGATGGGAACCATGACGGAGCAACCGAGCCGCGCCGTGCAAGACTATCTCAAGGCGATCCACAGCCTCGACGGTGCGGAGCGGATGGTCTCGCCGTTGGCTATCGCCGAACGTCTGCGCGTGCGCGCGCCGTCAGTCACGGGGATGCTGAAGCGTTTGGCCGACGGCGGGTTGGTCGATTACGAACCCGGCTTCGGAGCGCATCTGACTCCCTTGGGCATCACCGAGGCGCGGCGCGTCATTCGCCGTCACCGTCTCGTCGAGTTGCTGTTGACGCGCGTTTTGGGTTTGGATTGGAGCGAAGTCGATGCCGAGGCCGAGGCGCTGGAACACGCCATTTCACCCCGTTTGGAACAGGCGATCGCCGCCCATCTCGGCGAACCGCTCGAAGATCCGCACGGCCATCCCATCCCGACTCCCGAAGGCGCACTGGCTCGCCGCGATCTCCGACCGTTGAACTCGTTTCGTGCCGGCGAGTGCGTCGTCATCCGCGAGGCGCGCGACGATAGCCCGGAGCGCCTGCGACGGTGGCACAGTCTCGGCCTGATCCCGGGGGCAAAGGTCCGCTTCCTCAAGCACGAGGCGCTCGACGATCTGTTCGAGCTTCGAGTGGCGGGGCACATAATCGCACAAGGCAGCGAAGGATTGACCGGCTTGCTCGGCGAGATCGTGGAAGACGACACGCCTCGTTCGGCACCGGAATCGCGGTAAATCGCGCAAACCCTTCTCTGCCATACTCGGTTTGTGGCACTTTTCGAGGTCGGACGCTCGATGGACTTCTTTCTTCCCAACGCTCTGTTCTTGCTGACTCGCGGGGCGTTCGGTAAGCTCATACCACGCCTGCTGGTACCAACCGAGAGATGTTCGTGAAAGAATCCGCCGACTCGACTTTATCTCCGACTTCGCATCCTACTTTGATTCGCCATTTCGTCTTGGCGGCGTTGTGTGCCATCACGACCATCAGTTACATGCAGCGCAACAGTCTCGCCTCGGTGGAGAAACTCGTCGCTCCCGATTTCGGTCTCACGGTCGCCGATCTCGGATATGCCAAAGGGTTTTTCTTCCTCACCTACGCTCTGCTTCAGATACCCAGCGGCTGGTTGGCTCAGCGTTGGGGAGGAAGGCGAACGCTGACTTTTTACGCGGCGGGGTGGTCGTTGCTGATGGGGGCGATGGCCTTCTCTGGAGGGTTAAAGGAATTGGAGGGGATGCGCGCGGTCATGGGCGCGCTACAAGCCGGTATCTTTCCTTGTTGCACCATGATCTTGGCATCCTGGTATCCCGCCTCGCGTCGCGGCTTCGCCTCGGCGGTTCTGAACAGCTTCATGCTGATCGGCGGGGCCATCGCGGCGGCGGCGACGGCTCTGTTGATCGGGCACACGGGATGGCGCGGCTTGTTCGCTCTCTACACGCTGCCGGGGCTGGCTTGGGCCGGATGGTTCTACTACTGGTTCCGAGATCGACCGTCCGACCATCCCCACGTCAATGCTGCCGAGTTGGATCTGATCGGCGAGAAACCGTCCGGTTCGGCCGCCTACTCCATTCGTCCACCGACGCGCTGGCACAGCCTTCTGTTCAGTCTTCCCCTATTGTTGATTTGCATCCAACAGTTTTGCCGGGCGGGCGCGGTGCGATTCTTCGATCAATCGTTGCCGACTTTTTTGCAAGAGGCGCGCCGACAGTCGATCCGCGACGCCAATCTATGGACGAGCCTGACGTTGTGGGCCGGGGTGGTGGGCGGAATGTTCGGCGGCATTCTAACCGATGCGGTCTTGCTGCGAACCGGCAGTCGTCGCCTGGCGCGGCAAGGAGTGGCCATCGGAAGCCTTCTGCTGGCGGTGGCGATCTACGCACTTGCGTATCGAGTCAACGACGTACACCTGGCCGTGCTGACAATGGGAGTCGGCTACGGAGTTATGACTTTCTCTTCCCCCTGCGCTTATGCCTTGACGATGGACATGGGCGGCCGCAATCTCGCCGTCGTCTTCGCCACCATGAACATGGCCGGTAATCTGGGAGCCTGGGCCTTTACCACTTACATTCCGAAGATCGCAGAGGGGTACGGCTGGGACGCCGCTCTCTTTGTGTTTCTCGCCATGCACCTCGTCGCCGTCGTCTGTTGGGTGCCTCTCAATCCCAACGGCGAGATCGGCGATCCGTCGAGGCGTTAGCCCCAATACCATTTAACACAGCACAAAAAACCGTGCGGGTCGATACGGTGGCGACCCACTTCCGCCAACAACACCTCATACCAACCCCAAGACGACGAGATTGCTCTCGCCCTGGGGCAACAAGCGACCGCGGAAAGGACCGCTCCCAGCCGTTGTCGGGCCTGATAGAGGCTGGAGAGGTGGGGTGTGCTTTCTCCAGGCCACAGACGTCGGCACACCTTGAAGATTTGGCGATAGGGCAAGTCGGTGAACAGCCCCATGGCGAGTACGAGCCAGAAGATGAGTTCGCAGATGAGTCGGTATCGGCGGGAAGGCGAGACGTCCGGTATCCTCCAGGACTTGTCGGACTCGTTGTCGTCCGATAATCTGTTCGAGAAGCATCAAGCGGTCGAGAGCTCTTCCGGTGTCGCCAACGGGCAAGGTGCTAAGTTCCTCATTCATTTTCGTCACAACCTCCCTGGTAGTTGCGTTCGTGACAAACACAAACTATCAGGCAGCTGTGACTTAGGCTTCTTCAAACGGTATTGCAGTTAACCCATTCCCTCTCGTCGGAGTCTGCGAGCCATGAAGCGAATCCTTGTCCTCGGTCACCTTTCCGCCCTCGTCTTCGTCACCGGCTTGACGCTTGCCGAGGACAAAGCGGAAACGAAGACTCCCAGACAAGCCCTGCAAGCGCTGAACGATCTCATCGGCACTTGGCGCGGCACCGGCGAGCCGAACGGCACTCGCGAAGAAAAACAGCGCAACTTCTGGCAAGAAAAGATCGCTTGGGAATGGCAATTCAAAGGCAAAGACGTGTTTCTCCGTGCCGCCTTCGACAAGGGCAAATACTTTCGCACCGCCGAGCTGCGCTATGTGCCGGCCAAAGATTGCTATCGGCTGACGGCCGCGACGCCGGATAAGAAAGCCCTCGTCTTCGAGGGGAAGTGGGAGAAAAAGCGACTGACGCTGGAACGCGCCGACGAGAAGAAAAAGGAGACGCAACGTCTGGTCGTGTCGCTGCTGCACGCCAATCGCTATGTCTACCGCTACGAGGTCAAAGCCGCGGGTCGGACTTCGTTCAAAGAGATCTATCGTGTCGGCGCGACCAAAGAAGGCGTGGCCTTCGCCGGCGGCGACGACAAACCGGAATGCGTCGTCAGCGGCGGATTGGGTACGATTCCGGTGACTTACAAGGGCAGGACCTATTACGTCTGTTGTTCGGGCTGCCGCGACGCCTTCAACGACGAACCGGACAAATATATCAAGGAGTCCGAGGATCGGAAGAAAAAGGACGCAAAGGATCGTTAGTCTAGCCGTCCCTCAGCGCGCGCAAATCGCGTTCCCCCTTGCGGGAAGCCAAGGCAATGAGGGCGAACGATTCCGCCGAGCGAGGCGAGACATCCTTCAATTGGGCGGCGTGGCGCGAGGCTTGGCTTTCGGTCTCGCGCAAGCGAGCGGCGACGGAATCCAAAACGGCGGGCCGGTCTTGCGCGGGTAACAGTCGCGCTTGCTCGATCATAGTTTCACCGACGAGACGGACATAGAATTGCGTCCATTGTTGCAAGCGTTCGTCGTTCCGCGCCATGTCCTGCGCTTCGCCGTGAATCGCTTCCGCCAACTTGGACAACTGAAACATGCGTTCCTTCGGCGTGGTTTGCCGCAGACTGAGGGCGAGGCGTTCGTCCAGGCGTGCCTGTTGTTGCCGAACCGGGCGCGGGTTGGCGCGCGGATCGTGAGGCCACGACCACCAGGTAAGGGCGAAGATCAGCAACGAGGCGGCCAGCGCGAACGCCACCGCCAATTTGCGCTGGCCGCGCTCCTTCGGGCCGGTCGCCAGCGCGGTTAGCCGCAACGTCGCGGGATCGGCGACGAGCGGGTGGCCGGAGCGCGTTCCTCGAATGCGATCCAACAATTGCTCCTTCGCATTCGAGGGCGGCACGGGTAGAAGGCGGATGTCTCGTTCCAGCCGAGCCAGACGGCGCTGCCAAGCCAGACACTTCGGGCATTCGACCAGATGGCTCTGGAGTTCGGCGTCCGGCCGATCGGGCCGATCGCAGGAAAGCAACCGGCGTTGAAGGACCGTGCAGTTCACGACTTCTCCTGTTCCCGGAGCGGCGTCAACAAACTCAGCAGCTTTTGCCTCGCTTTGAAGACGCGCCAGCGCGCCGTCTCTTCGGTCAAGTCCAGCGCCTCGGCAATCTGCCGAAACGACAATCCTTCCTCGACGCGCAGCAACAATGCGGCGCGAAACTCGGATGGCAAGCGATTCAGGGCGTCCGTCACCTTTCGCACCCCCTCGGCACTAGCCGCCTCTTCCAGCGGGCCGTGCCGTCGATCCGCCAAGTCATCGGGCAAGTCCTCGCGCGGACGGGTCGCGGATCGGCAGTGGTTGGCAAAGTTATTGTGCGCGATGCGAAACAACCACGCCGAGAAGTTCGTACCGGCCTGAAACTTTTTCAAACCGGCAAAGGCTTTCAAGAAGGTTTCCTGAGCCAAATCCTCGGCGACATGGGAATCGCGCGTCAGTCGATAGAGCCAACGATAAAGTCGATCCCAATAGTGTTCTACAAGGCGAGCAAAGGCCGGACGGTCTCCCTGTTGAGCGGCGACGATGAGTCGATGCTCGTCGGCGAGGGATTCGTGGGACTTCTCGAAGGACGCCACAGGCATCGCTCGTAGACCGCCTAGCGGGCGGAAGCGCGGATACAATGGGGGCGACTTCCTCGATTGTACGATCCCTGCGCCGGCATCGCCAGAACAACCCGGCCGTCTTGCGCACGAGGCACGCTCGCTCCCCGCCTATCGATTAAACCCCGATCCCGCCCCGATGTTGGCGCGAACCTTGGACGCCGCGGCGCGCTCTCCCCATAAATCCCACGTTTGCTTAAGATAAAAGCGAACGCCGAGGAGGGGTGGCAGAGCGGCCGAATGCATCGGTCTTGAAAACCGACAACGTCGAAAGGCGTTCGAGGGTTCGAATCCCTCCCCCTCCGCTTGTTTTTGGAAACCGCCCTTGGACAAGGACGTCGAAGGGCTTTCTCGCTGTTACGCCGAGATTTGCGATTCGTCCATTGAGTTCAATGATCGAACGAGATGTTTCGCAATTCCGTATGATTTGACG
>JAKBCS010000189.1 GCA_021807595.1 Planctomycetota bacterium
CGGAGGCACCGGCCCGGCGCGGCGCGACGTGACTCCGGAAGCGACTGAGGCCGCGTGCGAAAAAATGCTCGATGGCTTCGGGGAATTGATGCGCGCCGTGTCGCTGAAAGTCGTGCCGACGGCTATTCTATCGCGGCAGAGCGCCGGCATTCGCGGACGGTCGTTGATCGTCAATCTGCCGGGCAAACCCAGCGCCATCCGCGATTGTTTACTCGCCGTCTTTCCCGCGATCCCTTATTGCATCGACCTTATTGAGGGGCCGTTTTTGACGACGAACGAGTCGGTGGTCAAGGCGTTTCGGCCGAAGTCGTAAGCGGGGGATGAAAGCGACGGAGTTGGCGCACGATCCACGGCATGCACGCCATAAGCATGAGGAAGGTCAAGACACTCAGAAACACCAGGCTGCCGTTGAGGAAATCGTCGGCATTCGAGCCGCGTCTCTCCAGAATCTCATAGATGGTCCATACGGGATTACTGATATACCACCAGGGATCGACCTGTCCCATCCGCCAATCTTCGTTTCGGAACATAAACACCAGGATCAACGGCAGCGAGAAGCCGATGCCGAACAGCAACAACGACACAACCCATGTATGCGACGTTTTGACGAGCGTGGGCAACAATACGTTGCGCACCCACACGGCCATCAAACAATAAACGAGGGTGTACAGGGCGATGAGTGCGAACGCGGCAATCTCGCGACGATACATTTCAAGTCGATATGAGCTAAACGAGAGCGCGGAGAATACATCGCTGTAGACCGCGAAGAGTGTCAGCACGAAGGTGAGTGCGACCATGGCCGTCGCAAAGAGGATGCCTCCCGCCGAACCGCTGTAGAGCAGGAATGCCACCGGACGCAAAAAGCGATTGCGGGGGACCATTCGCAAGACGCGCATGCCCCACTGCTGGCGTTCGTTGATCGAGACCAAGACCTGCAAACACAGCATCAAAGTGACGAGGATCGTCCACATCAAGAATAGCTCCACCTCGCGCATGCGATAGGTCAAGACGACGGCTACCCCTCCGGTGACGAGCCAAAATGCCAAGAAATAGAGCCGCGAGGGAAAGGCCCTGTTGGCCGACGGCGAACTAACGAGGGATACCGCCCAGGTAAAGAACTGGCCGATCGAAGCCGCGAGGACAATCGCCACGCCGCCGACCGCAAGCCAGAACTCCGAAGTATCCATGCGCGATCCGAGGCCCAACTCCAACACGGCGATGCTACTGACCATCCCCCCAAGGAACATGAAGAATAGCGCCATCAGTCCGCTCGCGCCCAGAAAGAGCCTCAGTCCCAAGTTGGTCGGGATCGAACCGAGGAAGATCGCCGCTTGCGTGCCGAGCAGCACCACCAGAAAATCGAGAGCCAAGATGAGAACGATAGTGGGGATGTCGATGCCGCGCATGAGGTAGGTGAACGTCATAAACGGAGCGCAGGCGCTGAAGATCAGCAACATCAAGACGATGGATGCCTGCATCTTCCCGGCGATGATATGGCGGGGTCGAAGTGTCGAGATGAACAGAAGATCGACGTTGGTCTCCGAATGTTCCGAAGACAGACGAATCCCAGCGTAGGTGGGAACCAATAACATGCACGTTCCGAGCAAGATGCCCTGAAACACCGTGAAAATCCTGCGCCCGGCGTGCAGAGAAGAGTAATCGACTCCACGGCGTTCGTCGACCGTCAGATTGAACAACAAAATACCCAATTGAACGATCAAAAACAGGATCAGTGCCGCCATGATGGCTCGGCTGCGCACCACTTGACGCAGTTCCTTGACGACGATCGGATTGAGCAGATCGTCCATCTTATCTCGCAACTTGGCCAGGTTCATTGCACCTCTCCCCGCGTCACATTCATAAACACTTCTTCCAAACCGACTCGGAGCGGGTGGAACTCGACCACGCGATGGCCGTTCCGCACCAAATGGGCCAACAGCTCCCAGCACGCTTCCTCGCCGCCCATCAGTTCTACCTGCACGCCGCGATCGACGAGCTTCACCGCCTCGACGTTCGGCAGCGTGAGCAGGTGCTTGTACAGCGGCTCGACTTCGTCGAGCGTGCGGATGCGAACCGCGCGCTGAGGAGCGTCGGCGCTGAGAATGTTCGACAGATTGCCGGAGCGCAGCACCCGCCCTCGCTCGATGATAACGGCGGAGTTGCAGATCTCGGCCAACTCCGTCAGAATGTGCGAGCTGATGAGGATGGCCTTGCCCTGACTCGATAATACTTTGAGCAACTCGCGCAACTCGATGCGGGCGCGCGGATCGAGGCCCGCAGCCGGCTCGTCCATGATAAGCACCGCCGGATCGTGAACCAACGCCCGCGCCACGCTGACCCGGTTTTTCATGCCCTTGGACAGCGCGTTGACGTGCTTTTCGCGGATTCCCAGCAAGTTGGTGAACTCTTCGATGCTCTCGACCACCTTCTTGCGCGCCGACGCGGCGATGCCGTAGGCGCGTGCGAAGAAATCGAGATATTCGTGAACCGAAATGTCTCGATGGGCGGGCAGGGCATCGGGCACATAGCCGATTAAACGATGGGCTTTCTCTGGTTCTTGCACGACCGAAACTCGGTCCAGGAAGACATCGCCCTCGGTGGGTTCGTCCAGCGTGGCGATGATGCGCATGGTCGTGCTTTTCCCCGCGCCGTTGGGACCGACGAAACCGACGATCTCACCCGATGAAAACGAGAAGGAAACGTCGTCGACGGCTCGGGTGCGGCCATAGTTCTTCTTTAGATGGTCGATGGTGATTTGCATCCGCTTTCCACCTCAAGTCTCCGCGCGCCGCCGGATGCGGCCAACGGGAAATCATTCGCCTTTGGATCGAATACCAACGATGATGGCGTGCGCCTTGCGCTGCCGGGCGTTGCGCAAGCAATCGTCCAAGAAGGGGGACTCGTCCGTCTCGGCGAGATACATCCCCGGACGCAGACACCGCTGAGGGTTCGTCGCCAGTTGATGGATATTGTTCTTCCAACCGTTGGAGGAAAGAAGATTGGTCATCGTCGCGTTCAGCGCGATCGTCTCTTTTTCCGACTGCTTCAGCTTGGCCGGCGCGCCTGCCGCCACGTTCTCCGCCCGGTAAAGTTGTCCCTTCTCGTCGATATACGAAAAGCGACGAACGTCGACGGGCAAGTAGTTTTTCATGATCCAACTTCCGTCCGTGTCGCGCTGGAGGGTAACTCGTTCGCGGCGCAGTTCGCATTTTCGCACGCGGAAAATGGCTGGGACGCGCGCCTCGACCCACCCGGAGGCAAAGTGTTGATCCTGCGTCCAATCGAGGGTGCAGGAGCGCGATTGGTCGTTGGAATCCTCGAACACTCGCTGGGGAATCACCTCGGTGTCGCGGCTGAAATGCAGACCATCGGCGGGCGTGAGCGGGGTGTACACGCCGGTCCAGCCGACGGTGGTGGCGTGATGCGACGCCTCGTCCAGTATTGTGAACGTCTCGATGCGCAGCCGTCCCTCCCATCCTTCCGAGACAATCATAAAACCAAACACGGCCACACAAGTCGCCAAGGAAATGGCCGGCGTCGTCCACAGCATCCAGATGCGCCGATTCGTGCGCGTCAGTACGAGGAAGTTGATCGGACCAATCGCCAAGGTGAATACAAACATCAAGGTGAACAGACTTTTGACCGGGATGCCGAGATCTTCGACGACGGGGAACTCCTGATGCGCGTCGATGGTATTGCGATGTCCTCCCTCCCACAGCGCGTGCGTCGACTTCCACTCGGCGGAGAGTTTCTGGAACATCTCATCCGTCCAACGAGTGTAATCGTCGTTCGGGGCGATCGAGCAACGACCGAATCCCGCGCGGATCGTTTTCCATCCGTCGGCGCGGGTTTCTATCTCGGCGATGCCGGATAAACCGCGCGGGTCGAACGAACCCAAAACGAATAGGAAGCCGCCCGATTCAACGTATAGCCACAGTGCCGACCGCACGCCCGCCGGCATCAGCTTCCATTCGTTGGCGGTGACGATGATGCCGTCGTAGCGCGTGTAGCCCAGCCAATCGCTGCTCCAAGTCTCGACGGCCTCAGCATCGACGGGTTGATAGCTATCGGGCGGCAAACCGATTTGAACCGGCAAGATCTTGACCGGTCCCATCTCAAAGGCTTCAACCAGACCGGAAAAGTTTCCCAAAATGGGCGATAGCTGCTCGAATCGCGTCTGAGCCATACCTGCCGGCGGCTCAGGTACCACTCCGTCCGGAAATCCAGGGGGAGGGCCCACCGGTGGTCCGCCCGGCGCACCCGATCCTCCTCTCATCATTCCCACGGCAGGCATAGCTCCGGCTGGACCTCCCACGATCGCGCTCTCGACTCGTTTCGGGATCGGCTTCACGCGCGAACCTATGCGCAACAAGGGACGTTCTCCGCTGCCGCCATAGGAGGGGGAAAAGGAGCGGTGTCTCCGATAGCTCGCGGCATTGCTGAATGCGGACGCTGTCGGTTGCAGCGTCATCTCGCGCTCGCTGCGTTGGCCGTCCACAGTCACGGCGACATTCTGTCCGCCGATGGGTGGATGGTCGGGTTGAAAGAGCGAAAGGCGCATCGTTTCGTTGGCCCCCACCTGTACCGTGCGCCGCAATTCGCGGAGGGAATCGCCCTCTATATTGCGCTTCTCGAAGGGTAGAGCGAGGCTAACGGAGTGAGCGCGGTCGGCGGATTGATTGCGAATGCGGAAGATGTATTCGCTGTAGCCGTGCCCCGCGCGGCCTTGGGGCTTGCTGAGCAGGGTAATCTCCACATCGCCGAAGTTCATCGGAATACTCGCCATCTGTGCCCGTGCCGGCAGCGCGCACACGCAGACGAGGAACCCCAAGAGAACAAAGCGCCGGCAAGGCTTCGCACCAGTCTCAGCCATGTTGCACCTCGCGTATCTTCATGTCGGAGGGTAGATTCAGTCCGGTTTCTTCGAGGGCGGTCAGCAGTTCGCGGACGACGGCGAAGGCGTCCACGCGGTCCAGCCGCGCCTTGTAATTGAGGATCAAGCGATGATTGAGAACGGGGGCGGCCACGGCTTTGATATCGTCGAAGCCGACGGTCGGTCTACCGGCCAACATCGCGAAGGCGCGGGCCGACTCGGCGATGGCGATGGCGGCGCGCGGCGATGCTCCGTGGGCCACATAGTTCCGCACCGGCGGCGGCGCTTCGGCACAGTCGGCATGAGTCGCCGCCACCAAGCGAGAAATGTAACGCGACACCGGACGAGGAAGATAAATACGATCTACAATAGAGAATATGTGCCACAGTTCGTCGGCGCTCATGCTCCACGTCGGCGCGGGCGGCGCGCCGTGTCGCCGCGTCGAGATAATGCGATCCAGCACCTCCGCCTCGACCGTCGTCACGATCAGTTTGAACAGAAAGCGATCGAGTTGAGCCTCCGGCAACGGATAGGTCCCCTCCAGTTCGATGGGATTTTGCGAGGCCAATACAAAGAACGGTTCCGGCAACGGCCGCGTCGTACCCAGCAGGGTGACGGCTCGCTCTTGCATGGCCTCCAGTAGTGCCGACTGCGTTTTCGGAGAAGCACGGTTGATCTCGTCGGCGAGTAACAGATTCGTGAACACAGGGCCGGGGCGAAACTGCATCTCGCGCCGTCCCTCGGAAGTCTCTTGCAAGATGTGCGCGCCGAGGATGTCGCCCGGCATCAAGTCCGGCGTGAATTGGACGCGCTTAAAATCGAGATGCAGCAGTTGGGCCAACGCCTTGACCAGCGCCGTTTTGCCGACGCCGGGCACGCCTTCGAGCAACAGATGACCGCGGCTGAGGACGGCGACCAGCACCAGATTGTGCAATTCCGAGCGGCCGAGTAATTGCCGGTCGAGCTGTTCGCGCAGCTTGGCGGTTAATTCAACCGCCGGCGCGAGTTCTTCCGGTTGTAACAGAGCGGGCGCTGAGACTTCGCTGGACATGAGGGATCGCAATCTCCTGGCGAACGGCTGCGTCAGCCCCCAGAGAACTCCATCCAAGGGCTGACGCCCCGCTCGCCGGTTTATTTATTCTCTTGTTTCTTCGTAGGCATTTGACGTTCAAAATAGCGTTCCACCGCGGCCCGATGGCGGGGCAGAATGACCTGCGTGTTTGCCGAGCCGCTGCCGGCGGCCGCCCCCTCAAGCGCGCCCGAAGCCGCGGGGTCCGACGATTTCTTGTGTACGACATTCCCGCCGCGCATTTCTTGCAGCGGCGTACTCTTAAGGGTATCGAGCGCGCTGGGCGGCAACACATCTTCCTTGAATTTAAAATCGTCCTCAGAACCGGGTTTACCCCACGTCATCGGCGCAGCGCCCGAACCGCGATTGATGCCGCCCTTGCCGCCGAACTTGGATTTGCTTTTGAAATCGTCGAGGCTGTAGCATTTGTTTTTGCACAGGAACTCGCGCAGTCCTTCGCAATCGCATTCGCCGGCCTTGCGGCAGCGCGTCAGCAGTTCGTCGTCGATCAGACCGGCCTTGTGCAGTTTGCCCATGCGGCGCATCAAGCCGCTCTTGTTTCCGAGGATCGCCTGCGCCACTTTGTTCAGTTGCTGGGCATTGAGTTTTTGCTGCCGCAGCGCCTGCGTCAATTCGGGATCGAGACCGTTGTCGTTCATCAACCCGGCCAACTCGGCCAGCATCTCCTTTGCTAATTTCGGATCAATTAAATCGCTGTTTTGTTCCAGCGCCTGGGCCAAGGCTTGCGCTTCGCCGAGGCGTTGGTGGCTCTGCGTACTCTGCTCGGCCGCTTGGCGCGCCGCTTCCTGAGTCAAATGCCGCAAATGGTCGAGGGCTTCCAACGTCCGCGCCGGTTCTTTGCCCGATGCGTGTTCGTGCAGCTCGGCCAGCTTTTCCGCCAGCGCCTCCGCGCGCTTCGGATCGAGTACGGCTTCCGCTTTCAGTAGCGCGATCTGCGTCATCAGGCGTGTGATCTCTTGGCCGACATCCAGCGGCGCATCGGCTAACAAGTCGGCCAGACCCTTGGGGACGAGGAAGCAAACGAGAACGAAGCCGACGGCAAGCGCCAACAGCGTACCGCCGCGCCGCCCGTCCCAGCGAACCGTCGGCGAGGTCAGGGTCGGCATGCGTTGCCGCCAGCCGCCCAGTTCTTGTTCCGCCTCGGCCATCAACAGCCCGCCGCAGCCGTTTTGGCCGTCCAGCAACGCGCGCATTGCCGTCTCGGTTGGCATGCGACGTCGCGCCAAGACCACCGCGACTGCCAGGCAGACGACTACTCCGGCTAGCCCCCACAACAGCGACTTGCTCTCGACATCGGTACCGGCGCGCAGAACCAACACTACCGCGCCCCAGACGAAGGCATACACCGTCGCTAGGGGCAAGGCGTATTTAAGGACAAACAGGACCGCCAACTGTCGACGGAAATTTTGGATCGCCTTATCCGGATGTTCCATGCCCAACTCCTCTCTTTTTTCGAGAGATGAACGAATGAACACGAAGACGCGCGAGCGCCGCATTCGGTATTGTCATTCTTTGATGAGACTGAACGCGAGGTACAAAGTCAAGCGCTTTTATGAACGAAATGGCCGGATCGTTTTCGTCCGGGTCGTTTGCAAGAAAGGGTGGCGATGAACGGACTCTTTACCCGCCCCTCGTTTTCCGGGTTTGGCCCCCTCGGACTGTGTCCCGGCACAGAGGCTCCTTCGTTCGATTCGGTGGCCGCACGCCGTCCCGGTCGTCTGCGAGCCCTGATGCGCCGCGGCTGCCCCAGGGCACCGGGCGTCTACGGCATGATCGATTCCAGAGGCGAGCTAATCTACGTCGGCAAGGCCAAGAATCTGCGGGTTCGTCTGTTGAGTTATTTTCGTCCCAGAAGCCGCGATCCCAAGGCCGGCCGCATTCTCAAGCGAACGCGGCGGCTGGTTTGGGAGCGCTCGCCGAGTGAGTTTGCCGCGCTGCTTCGAGAGTTGGAACTGATTCAGCGCTGGCAGCCGCGCTTCAACGTGCAGGGACAGCCAACCCATCGCCGCCGCGTCTATTTCTGTGTCGGCAGACAACCGGCTGCCACCCTTTTTCTGGCCAAGAGACCGCCGCGAACGGCGACGTTCGCCTTCGGTCCCACCCCTGCGGGGTTCAAGGCGCGCGAGGCGGCACGACGGCTGAACGATTGGTTCGGTCTGCGCGATTGCGCGCAATCGCAGACGATGACCTTTGCCGATCAACCGGAGCTGTTCGCCTTGCCGTTGACGGCCGGTTGTATCCGCCACGAAATCGGCAACTGCCTCGGCCCCTGCGCCGCCGCCTGTTCGCGCGACGAGTACGCCGACCGCGTCGATGCCCTGCTCGCATTTTTGCGAGGTGACGACCGTACACCTTTTGCACTCCTCGAAAAAGAAATGAATGCTGCCGCGGCGCAATTGGCCTTCGAGCGCGCGGCCGCCCTGCGCGATAAATTCGATTCCCTGACTTGGCTGAGCGAGCATCTGCGGCGCGCGCGCGAGGCGTCGCGGCATTCGTTCGTCTATCGAGTGGCAGGACACGATGGCGACGCGCGGTGGTACCTCATCGACGGCGGCCGCGTGCGCGACGTCGTGTCGCCTCCCGGCGCGGACGCGGCCCAACGCCGCGAGGCGATCGCGCGCATCCGCGCGGTCTACGCTCCGCGCTCGTCGTCGAACGAACCGCCTCGTCCCGATGAAATCGACGGCACGCTACTCGTCGCCGCCTGGTTTCGCCGTCGCAAAGAAGAACGCCAACAGATTCTCGCCCCTGCCGCCGCGCTCGAAATGTACGCCCCTATCTGCACCCCCAGCGAGCCGACGGCGTAAGCTGCCGGGTGGGTCCGGTGACAAAGCTGGATACGGAGTATAGGAAGGGCTGTGCTTTTATTGGCCAGTTGAAATTCTATGCCTGAAATGCAATGAAATCGTGCTACTGGTTGTGTTCGTGGCTAGTCTGGCGTAAGAAGAGCGGCCAGGACTTTTTGGCAGCGCTTT
>JAKBCS010000190.1 GCA_021807595.1 Planctomycetota bacterium
GTTGGCGATTCTCGCGGGGGATGCCTTGCTGACGATGGCTTTTCAGGTCTTGGCCGAGGGGTATCCGGCGCGAACGGCGGCAGCCAGTTGTCGCGAGGTGGCGATGGCGGCGGGAGCGGCGGGCATGGTCGGTGGTCAAGTAGACGATTTGGCCTGGGAAAACGGCGGCGAACGCAACGTCGAAGGGTTGGAATATCTCCATGCGCGCAAGACCGGAGCGTTGATTCGTGCCAGTTTGCGATTGGGAGCGCTGGCGGCTTTTGCCGATCGTCCGAATCCGCCGCCGCCGGAGTTGTTGGAACGGCTCGATGGCTATGGCCGCTGTCTTGGCTTGGCCTTTCAGATCGTCGACGATTTGCTCGATGTCGAAGGCGATGCCGAGCAGACGGGTAAGCGCGTCGGCAAAGATGCGGCGCGCGGTAAACTGACGTATCCCGGCTTTCTCGGCGCGGCCGAGAGCCGACAACGCGCGGAGCGACTCGGACGCGAAGCGCGTGCGTGCCTCGAACCGATGGGAGCCGACGCCGCTCGATTGCACGCGCTGGTTTCCTACGTCCTGGAACGCGATCGGTGATGGATGCTGATCTGGGTTTTCAAGCAAACGAAAACCGAAACCCGAAGAGGGATTGAGGACTTACGCCATGACTGCTCTGCTGCCACAAATCAATTCGCCGCTCGATCTGCACGAGTTGACCGACGCGCAACTACTCGATCTCGCTCAAGAGATGCGCGACGAGATGGTCCGCGTCTTAAGCATTCGACCGGCACACTTCGCCAGCAATCTCGGCGTCATCGAGTTGTGTCTCGCCCTGCACCTTACCTTCGACTTCCGCCGCGATCGGCTCATTTGGGATACCGGACATCAGATTTATCCGCATAAGCTCATCACCGGACGCTATCGGCAGTTCGATACCATCCGCACGCGCGGCGGACTAATGGGCTATCCCAATCCGCACGAAAGCCCCTACGATCTGTTCGTCACCGGACACGCTGGTTGCAGCGTCTCGTGCGCGCTGGGTCTAAAGGCCGGCGACGACCTGCTCGGTCAGGACGACCGCCATAGCGTGGCGGTGATCGGCGACGGCGCGCTACCGTCCGGCATCGTCTTCGAGGCGCTCAACAATGCCGGGGGACTGCGCAAGAATCTGTTGGTGATTCTCAACGACAACGAGATGTCGATCTGCCCGCGGGTCGGGGCGCTGGCGCATTGTCTCGATCAAGCGCGGCTGACGAATTTCTATCAGGGGTCGAAGCGGCACATCCGCGATCTGCTCAAGCACATCCCGCTGGTCGGCGGCGCGGCCACGCACGCGCTGGAACAACTCAAGGACGGCATGAAGGCGTTCTTGACCGGCGGCATGTTGTTCGAGGAACTCGGCTTCCGCTATTTCGGCCCCATCGACGGCCACGATTTACCGACCCTGCGCCGTTGGCTCCGCGACGTGCGCGATCAGCAAGGGCCGGTGCTGTTGCACGTTCTGACCACCAAGGGGCACGGCGTACCCCAAGCCAGTGCCGATCCCGTGACGTATCACACGCCGCCGGTCTTCGAGAAGGTCGGCCCGGAACGCACCATCCTTTCGCTGAAGCGCGGTGGGGCCCGCGCCTACACCGATGCCGTCAGCGGCGCGATTTACCAGCACATGAAGAACGATACGCGCGTCGCCGTCCTCACGGCGGCCATGTGTCAAGGCAACAAACTAGAGAAGGTCCGCACCGATTTTCCGAGCCGCTTTTTCGATACCGGCATCTGCGAATCCCACGCCGTCGCTTTCGCCGCGGGGTTGGCCAAGGCTGGGATGCGCCCCCTCGTGGACATTTATTCCACTTTCTTGCAACGCTCGTTCGATCAACTGTTCCAAGAAGTCGCGCTGCAGAATCTGCCGGTCGCTTTCACGCTCGATCGCGCCGGCTTGACCGGACCCGACGGCCCGACCCATCACGGCGTCTTCGATATTCCCTACCTGCGCCTTTTCCCCAACTTCGTCGTGATGGCTCCCGGCGATGAAATGGACGTAGCCCCCATGTTGGATTTCGCGCTGTCGCATTCGGGGCCTGTCTCGCTGCGCTATCCCAAGGCAAACCTGGAGCGCGTCGATCGTCCGCTCGTGCCGATGGAACTGGGCCAAGCGGAAGTGTACGAGTGGGGCGAAGACGGCGTCTTCATCGCCTGCGGCACCTTGTTCCCCACCTGCGTCAAGGCGGCGGAAGCGCTGCGCGAAGATGGACTCGATATCGGCGTCGTCAACGCGCGCTTCATCAAACCGCTCGACCGCGCCACGCTGCTGCGCGCCGTCGAAGAAATGCCGCTGGTCGTTACCGTCGAGGAAGGTACGCTGGAGGGGGGATTCGGCAGCGCCGTACTGGAAGCGGCCAACGAAGCCAGGCTCGACACCAGCCACGTTGTGCGATTGGGCTTGCCGGATCGCTTCGTCGAACACGGCGAGCGCGGCGAACTGTTGGCGGAACTTGGACTCGATGTCGATGGCTTGTGCGCAACGGTACGGCGAGCGCTGGCGAACAAAATCGAGAAGGATTGTCCGGTATAATCGGTTCGGTTCGCCGCGGCGCGATACGGCGAGCGTTCGCGCCGCGGCGAACCGGACGATGAGGAGTCCGCCATGCGCATCCTCGTTCTCGGCAATGCCCATCGACCGGGGGTACGCGAAGAGGCCGCTCGCCTGCTGCCTTTTCTTCGCCAGCATTGCGATATCGTCCACATCGATCTGGAGCAAGCGTGCGATCTGTCCGTTCATCCCGCCGACCTCACCCTCGTTCTCGGCGGCGACGGTGCCATTCTGCGCGCGGCGAGGCAGATGGGCTACCATCAAATTCCGGTACTCGGCGTGAATCTCGGACGACTCGGGTTCCTCGCCGACCTCGACTCCGACGCGCTGCGCGAGGTGTTCCCGCGCGTCGTTCGCGGCGAGTATCGCGTCACCGAACACCTTATGTTCGAGTGCCTCCTCGAAGGGCCGGCCGAATGCAAAATCGTTCTCGGCCTCAACGAAATCGCCCTCCTTTCGGGACCGCCCTTTCACACGATCACCCTCGATCTCATCCTCGACGGCGAGATCGTTTCCGGCTATTCCGGCGATGGCCTGATTATCAGCACTCCCATCGGCTCGACAGCGCACAGCCTGTCGGCGGGAGGTCCCATTCTCGGACAAGATCTCGCTGCGTTCGTGGTGACGCCGATTTGCCCGCACGCCTTGACCAATCGTCCGGTGGTCGAGTGTGCCGACAAGGTGTATACCATCGCGGTTCGACGCATGTGGCCCGATGCCAACCTGGCGCTGGTCATCGACGGGCAAGAACACGGACGCCTGACGACAGAGCATCGCGTGACCGTGCGCCGCGCGCCGGTGGCTTTTCGTTTGGTAAAAGTGCCGGGACACAGTTACTATCAGACGCTGCGCGATAAACTGCACTGGGGTGCGCCGCCGAACTATCGCCGCGAACCATCGGCGGCAGAGGAGCGTAGAGAGTAACGTCGAACTCGCTACCAGCCCGCGGCTACCAGTTCACGACGCGGTTTCGTGTGGAATACGCGGCTTCCACATTCGGCATCGATTCGATTGATAGTGAAGGCAATCCATGACGTTCTCCACAAGCATGTACTTCGTTGGTCTCATTCTGGTTCTCCTTCAAGTGCTGGCGGCGTTGCCGTGGGCGTGGTTGCTCTTCCTCGGTAGCGAGGACGTTTTGCCTTATCTGCGCAAGTGGTTGCAACGCGCGCGGAGCGGCGACCCCCAAGCGCGCCAAGTCGCGCTAGGATTCGGCGGAGTTGTCCTCGGAGTGTTCGTCGTCCCCCTGCTCGTCACGATGTTCGGCGGCACGGGGGGAACCCTCGAAAACCTGGGCTACGCCTACGCCGTTGCGTTGCAAATCCAGCTGTCGATTGATGCGTTTATCGTCTTTTTCGCACTCTTGCTGGCCGTGTGGCCCAAGGGGGGTGCGATCGCGTTGGCGGCGTTCCGCGAGGGCGTGCGTCAGCCGATGTTCTGGCTGCTGTTCGCCCTCGCTTTCGCCGCTTTGGGCGTGTCGCCGTTCATCCCGTATTTCACCTTCGGTGAGGATCATTTAGTCGTCCGCGAAATTGGCTACGACACGATCATGCTGGCGGCCATGATCTTCGGCGCACTGGCGGCCAGCATGTCCATCAGCGAGGAAATCGAAGGCCGAACCGCCGTCACCTTAATGAGTAAGCCCGTGTCGCGGCGTCATTTCTTGATCGGGAAATTTCTAGGCATCGCCGCGGCCTCCTTCGTGTTCTTCGCGCTCTTGGGAACCTTTTTTCAGGGTATCGCCCTGTTCAAGCCCTTCTGGGATAAGATGGACCCGGAGTCCACGCCGAAATGGATCACCGACTCGCTCGCACAGTGGAACCTGACCGGACAGGCCGCCGACCTGATGCGCGGCGTTGGGTTGTGGACGCATGTGACGCTTGAAGTCGCGCCCGGCCTTATCCTCGGATGCTCGCAAGTCTTGGTGATTGCCGCTCTGGCCGTGTCGTTGGCCACGCGCGTGCCCATGGTCGTGAATCTCGTGGCCGTGGTCGTCTTCTTCTTCCTCGCCCATTTGACCCCGGTGTTGGTAGACATCGGCCAAAAAGCGCAGCACGACAAACCGGGGGCCGTCGTCTCGCAGTTACTCTACTTCATGTCGCAGCTGTTAAACACCTTTTTGCCCAATCTCGATTACTTCCGCATCGACCCGGCACTCCTCAAAGAGACACCGATTGAGGCCATCGACTTTTCCAGCTACTTGATGAAAGTCTCGACGTATGGCATTCTCTACACCTCGATTATGCTCCTCTTCGGATTGATTTTGTTTGAAGATCGAGATTTGGCATAACGAGGCTCCGAAGCGAGAGCGTTTGGCTTTTTACCTCGCTACGAATAAAGACCGTCGAGCGGTCGGCCGCCGTCCATCGCTCGACCGTGCTTTTTCATCGGCGCGCGCGATACTTGCGCAAAGCCGTCAGAGCCTTTTGAAAGTCCGTCGGCAGAGGCGCTTCCAGGTCCAAGATGTTTCCTCGTCGCGGGTGTTGCAGCCGTAGCCGATGCGCGTGCAGCGCTTGTCGCCCGATCAATACCTCGTCTTGCTCCGCCCCTATTCCCGCCGTCAAATCGGAAAGGCGCAGACAATCGCGCCCGCCGTAGACCTTGTCTGCCAGGACGGGATTCCCAATGCTCGCCAAATGAACGCGGATCTGATGCGTGCGTCCGGTGCGCGGCTGAATGCGACAGTAGCTAAAACCGCGAAAGCGTTCGATCGCTTCGTAATAGCTCACCGCGTCCTTACCGTCGTCGTCCTCGTCGTCGCCGTCCAGTACCATCATTTTGACGCGATCGTGCGGATGATGGGCAATGCGTCCTTCGATGTAATCGCTGTCGCGGTCGAGGACGCCGGCCGTCAGAGCGATGTACTCCTTGAAGATTTTACGGCGCTCGAACAAGGCGCTTAAATCGCGGTGCGTTTGTTCTTCTTTGGCGATGAGAATGACACCGCTGGTGTCGCGGTCGAGCCGGTGAACGATACCGGCGCGATAGTCGCCGTTCGCACCGCTCAACCGATCGAAATGGAAGCGCAAGGCGTTCACCAGAGTCCCCGACCAATGGCCTTTCGCCGGGTGAACGACCATGTCGGACGGTTTGTTGACGGCGGCGAGAAACTCGTCTTCGTAGAGGATGTCGAGCGCGATGTCTTCGGGCAGGGGGGTGGGATGGGTCGGTTCCGGCTTTTCGATACGGATACGATCGCCGTGGCGGACGCGATAGCTGGCCTTGGCCGGTTTCTCGTTGACCGAGACGCCGCCGGCGTCGATGACGCGCTGAACCACCGAGCGGCTGTAGTCGGAGAACATCGAGACCAGATAGAGATCGAGGCGCGGATTCTCGCGGCACTTGGCGATCAACTCGACGATGCGTTCGTCGGCGGGTGATGAGAGAGAAGCGTCCATTGATTCGGTATCTCGGCGAACCGGCGGCGTTAGCTGCTGGGTTGTGCGTGGATCACCCGACGGCTTACGCCGCCGGTTCGCCTAAGCCTGGCGGCTTAAGGCGCGGTGGGACGAACCAACTCGTCGCTCAGTTTCTTGAAGTCGCCGTTCTGTTCCGATTCTTCCAGGCGCTTCAACTGGGCGGCGGCATCCAGGCCGATCCGCGTCTGACCGTATTTCTGTTGGAGTTGTTGGTAGTAGCTCTTCGCCCGGTCGGCCTCGCCGAGGCTCTCGCGCGCCTTCGCCGCCCCCATCAATACCTGTTGGTGAACCAACGGCTTGTCGGCGCATTCTCCGGCGAGTGTGTCGTACAATTCGGCGGCCCGTTGGATTTCTTCCAACGCCTTCTTGCGTGCCTCTCCCCCGGCACCCAATTGGCGGAGGCCATCGTGGAGGGCGCGGCGGGCTTCGTCGATGCGCGCCAATCGGCCTTGGATGTGGCCCGATACTTTTTCGTTTTCGAGGAGAGCCTTTAACCGCTCCGGCGAGTTGACTTCATCCAAAAGCAGCCAGCGCGTCGAATCGGCCTCCTCGGCGCTGCTGGCCATGTAGCGCCAGACAACGATCAAGAGGACGATCAGTCCAACGGCAACCAAGGCGAACACCGTGCCGCGCGACGGACCTTCCTTCATGCTCTGCACGGCGTCGCCGAGCCGATGAGCCAGCGAATTCGTCATCAATTCCTTACGATGTTCCGCCTTCATAGCCGGTATCTCCACGGCCGGCGCACGGTCGAATAGCCGAGCCCGACACCTACATCCCTCGTTCGCGCATACTATTTTTCTGATGATAGGCGGCAAGAGGGGTACGGTCAATGTGAATCGCCGAACCTGCGGCGTCCGAACTCGTCCGCGAACGCGCGAACCAACCGCGTCGGCCCAGGCGTCGCCAAGCCCAAGCCGAGAGGTGGCAGCGTTTCTCCCTCGACGCCTCCATAGAATACCCCTGTTTCCTAAACAGTCCAGCGAACGAGCGGTTCCGAGCCAAGGACTCGCTGGGACGCTGGATGTGCCGATAGCCGTGTTCCTCTTCTCGGAATCAGCCTTATGAGCGAACGCTACAAAGTCCGCGTGACCAAGGACCATCTTGTCTTTTGCAGCGGACACTTCATCAGCTACGAGGGCGACAAGTGCGAACGGCTCCACGGCCACAATTATCGCGCCACCGTCGAGATCGAAGGCGAACTGGACGAAAACCACTATGTCTTCGACTTCATCGCCTTGAAACAGCGTACCAAGGAAATCACGGACGAATTGGACCATCGCATGATGCTGGCCACGCGCAATGCGTCGATCGCGGTGGAAGAGGGGCCGCGCGGCGTCCACGTTCGCTATCGACAGCGAGAGTGGCTGTTCCCCCGCGACGATTGCGTTCTGCTGCCCATCGAGAACACCACGGCGGAACTCCTGGCGCGATGGATCGCGCAACGCCTCGTCGAGGAATTGCAACGCCACCACAACTATCGCCCAGCGGTATTGCGCGTCGAGGTTGAGGAGAACGTCGGTCAATCGGCTACTTGCGAATGGCGCGCCTCATAGCCCGTCGAGGTCCGCGTGCGACAAACGCCCATCGTGCAAGGCCGAGGCGACCAAAACGGTCTGTACGCCGCAACGCTTCAGCTCTTCGAGATCGCCCCGATGCCGCACGCCGCCGCCGGCATAGATCGCCAGGTTGGGATGCGATGCACACAGTCGCGCGCACAATTCCCGCGTGCCCGTGCCACCGGCGCATCCGACTCGTGCCAAGTCGAGTACCAACAAACGACGAATGCCCAGCCGTATCACCCGGTCGGCCAAACGCTCGGCGTCTCGCTCCGACCAAGCGGCGGTTGCGGTCAAGAGTTCTCCCCCCCGCAAATCCAGCGAAAAGAGGATTCGTGCCCCAAACGCTTTTACGATCTCCGCCAGTTCTCTCGGCCCTTCGAGCGTCTCTAAACCAACGACAAGGTCGTCGATCCCCGCATCCGCAAGTCGGTGCGCATCCGCCGGCCGTCGAACGCCGGCATCGACCGAGAGAAGGAAACCCCGGCTCCGCAGTTCCGCATACAGCGTCCAAGCGGGTTCACCGCCGAGAATCGCATCGAGGTCCGCAACGTAAAACTCCCGAAATCCGAAGCGATCGGCCAAGGCTTCGGCCACTTCCAAGGGTCGGCTCGACGCGGTCAGATTGCCCCGAAGAGGACGATACTCCTCTCGTCGTCCACCCACGCCGCGCACCACCTCGCTCCCCATGATGTCCAAAACCGGCACGATGCGCACACGGTCCTCGCTCTCGACGTTGCAACCGGCTCGGCTCTTTGTATGCCCGTTTGCCCTATGGTTCGAGTATCTTGCTTTCCATCACGTCTGCTCCAACACCTGAGCCAAATGCAAGGCGCGCACCGCGCTGCCGCGACGATGGAGGCAACCGGCAATGTTCATCAAACAACCCGCGTCGGTCGCCACCACCGCGGAGACGCCGGCTTGCTCGATAAAGCTCGCTTTGTCCTGCACCATCGCTCCGCTGATGCCGGGATAGCGCACCGCGAATGAGCCTCCGAATCCACAGCATTCATCCGCACGTTCCAGTTTGACGTATTCCAGTCCCTTCACACGCATCAACAAGCGTTCCGGCTCGGTCAACAATCCCAGGCCCCGCAGATGGCAGGCCATGTGATACGTCGCCTTGCCCTCGAAACGCGCTCCCACGTCTTCGACGCCCAAGACATTCACGAGAAAATCGGACAACTCATACGTCCGACGGGCCATATCCTCTGCACGCGCCTGCCAGATGGGATCGTCGTGAAAAAGCTCGGGATATTCCAGCTTGATCATGGCCGCACAAGAGCCGGAGGGAACGACAACGGTTTGGCCATTGTCGAAGGCGCGGAGCGTGTGACGGGCCAACTCGCGGGCATCGTCGTGGTAGC
>JAKBCS010000044.1:0-7227 GCA_021807595.1 Planctomycetota bacterium
TGGAATTGCAGATGGGCGCGATGCTTGATTTACTGCAACAGGGAAGGGGGAACGAGTTTTCAGCGTAAGATAGCAGACCAGCCGCCCCAGGAACTTTTTCTCAGGCGACGTTGCGACGACATAGTGGATATTTATGGTGCTATTTCCACAGCGCGCACGGTCTCCGTCCTTTGGCCCTCCGCATCTTTTTCCCCGCCTCGCTGCCGTCTCCGTCTCCCGTCACGCCGAGCGATTGCACCTCGCAACGCACGCCTATTCCGCCGCCGCTTCCAGCTTGGTCACCGTGTAGCCCAACTCCGCCGCTCGAGTGGGTGTAGTCGCCGAGTTGAGGTTGGCGCGTTTTGTTGTTGACGGGGTTCCTGTCGGACTTGATAATGGTGAGTGTGTGGCAAGAGGGATGTCCGCAGTGGTGAAAGTCGATGGACAGTTCACCACCGCCGATTCGCAAATGAAGCGGAAGCGACTTTACCCGTCCATTCAACCCGGTTGAACTACTAGCCGAGATCCCCTTATGCTCAAGACTCGGCTGTGGATGGGATCGCTGCTGATTCTCCTCGTGATCGGCGTTCTGCGTTTCGATCCTCCTGTCTATTATCCCTGCCTTCTACTGCTCGCCGTCCTCCTCGCTATTCTCGGCAGTTTCGAGTTGCACCACCTGATCGGAGCGAGCCGAGGACTGCCGTCGTGGCTCTGTGTCGTTTCGGTGATGGCGGTTCTATTGGCAAACTGGCCGGCGCACTTGTGGCCAGGATGGTTCGGCGGCGATCCGTGGCAGGTCGTTGTCGCCGTCTTCACGGCGGTTGTATTGCTGGGGTTTCTGGTAGAGATGGCTGCGTTCCGCCCCCCCTCACCCCCAACCCCTCTCCCCCTGAGGACAGGGGGAGAGGGGAGCCACTTTCATCCCTCTCCCCCTGTCCTCAGGGGGAGAGGGGTTGGGGGTGAGGGGGAAGAGGGTGCCGTGGTGATTCGTCTCGCTCTCTTGGTATGGACGACGGCGTATCTCGGACTGTTGCCCAGCTTTCTCGTGCAGCTGCGCTGGCTCAACGGGGGAGCGGCGGCACTCGGCATGGCTATTTTCATTCCGAAGTGCTGTGATATTGGAGCGTACTTCAGCGGTCGGTTGTTCGGCCGGCATCCCATGTCGCCAACCCTCAGCCCGAAAAAAACGTGGGAAGGGTTGGTTGGTGGACTGCTCTTGTCAGCGATGACAGCAGTCGCTATCAACCGCCCGCTGTCGGTGATCCCCGGCGGACCTTGGTCGGCGGCGGCGTTTGGACTCGCGGTGGGCGGCATAGGCGCTCTGGGAGATTTGGCCGAGTCGCTCATCAAACGCGATTGTCGGCGTAAGGACGCCTCCCAGGTCGTGCCTGGATTTGGAGGCATCCTCGACGTGATCGATTCCATTGTCTTCGCCGCGCCCGTGGCCTATTGTTGGCTGCGCTGGTGAACTCGTTTCGGTTAGCCGCGACGCGCAGCGAAGTGCGGGACATTCCCGCGCTCCGCTGCGCGTCGCGGCTAACCGAACTTCTCTTGCCCCGATGGTCGCGTGTGGTTATGCGTTCCCAGGTTGGCCCCCGGACACGAACATGAGTGAAGCAACCATCACCCTCGACAGCCGCGACGAAGCAGTGCTACTGTTCGGCAGCCGCGATCAATATCTGCGCGAGATCCGTGCGCACCTCGGCATGACGCAGCTCGTCGGTCGCGGCGATCAGGTTCTACTCAAAGGTAGCGACGAACAGTTGGCCTTGGCCGCGCGCGTGTTCGAGCAGCTTCGACAGATGTTGCGCCAGCAAGGGCAACTGTCCGCCGAAGATGTGCGAACGGTGTTGGAAGTCGTCACCCAAGGAGGCGAGCGTCTCGGAGCATCCGCGGAAAAGTCCGGTGAAGTGGGTGGCCGCTACGTTCGTCCTCGCACCGACGGTCAGGCTCGCTACGTTCGCGCCATGCGCGATCACGATCTCACGATCTGCGTCGGCCCCGCCGGCACGGGCAAGACGTTTCTCGCCGTCGGCATGGCGGTCAGCATGTTGCGGCAGTCGGCGGTAAAGAAGATCGTTTTGGTGCGTCCGGCAGTGGAGGCCGGCGAGCGCCTCGGCTTTTTGCCCGGCGACATCGCCGCCAAAGTCAATCCTTACTTGCGCCCGCTGTTCGACGCGCTCAACGACATGATGGAACCGGAGCAAGTCAAGCGTTACATGGAGAATGATATTATCGAGATCGTCCCACTTGCATTTATGCGAGGCCGCACGCTCAACCAAGCGGTCATCATTCTCGACGAAGGACAGAATACGACCATCCCGCAAATGAAGATGTTTTTGACGCGCATGGGCGGGGGGTCGAAAATCATTGTCACCGGGGACGTTACCCAAGTAGACCTGCCCAAGCAGACGCGCAGCGGCTTGACCGACGCCGTTCACCGGCTGCGCGCCTTGGAGCGGATTGCCGTGATTTACCTCGACGAACACGATATTGTGCGCAACCCATTAGTACAGCAAATCCTGCGGGCCTACGAGGACGAACGGCCCCGCAAAAAGAAGGAGTGATATCGGCTACCGGATCTCTCCTATCGGCTATCGGTAAAAAACGATGGCCGACGGACGACAGCCGACAGCCGACAGCCGAAATATGTTTGTTCCCTTAAAGAAGCCTTCGCGATTGAGCCAATGGAATGGCCGACGGCGGTCATCGCGAAGCGACGATCCGGTGTTACCGAATCTCTTTGGCCGGGGGATGCTCCTGCGCGTGGTCCTGGTCTTAACGACCGTTTTGGGCGCAACCTATCTCGCCCACGATTGGGGCGGCCTGATGTCGTATCGGGTCGGCGAGATCCGTCCCTACGATCTGCGGGCGCGTGTCTTCTTCACAGCCGAGGACGTTGAGGAGACTGCCCGGCAGCGCGACGAAGCGGTCAAACTGCTATCCGCCGATCCGAAGATCCAAGCCATGCCTCTGGAAAAGCAACGCGCTCTCTACGAAGATGCGCGCCGGAACGTTGCCCTGGTACCCAAGACGTTCTGGCCCGGCCATTTGCTAGTCGAACGCAATTCACCGATTACCGATAGTCAATATGAGCTTTTACAAATCGAATCGCGCGCCTTCTTGCAGAATCAAAGCTGGGCGATGAAAATCAGCCGCACCATCGCCATCTTTCTCGTCTTCGCGCTGTTGTCGCTGTTGGTCGTACTCTACGTCATCCGCTTTCAACAGAGCCTCGCCGCCAGCCCGCAAAAGATAGCCGGAGTCTGTGTCGTCGTGCTGCTGACCTTGGGAGTCGGCTTGTTTCTCTGTCCGGTGTGCTGGCACGCCGTTCTCATCCCACTCACGGTGACGGCTCTGATTCTGACGATCGCCTACAATCCCCAGTTCGCTCTCCTCATGTCGTTGAGCCTGACGTTCGCCACGATCGTCATGCTCGATGGCTCACTCAACGATCTGTTGGTGGCCATGGGCGGACAGGCAACGGCGATTTTGACCTTGCGCAACATTCGCTCGCGGACGCGCCTGGTGAAAGTGGGCATCGTAGCGGGGATCGCTTATCTGGCGATGACTCTCGCCACGGAGCTTTATACCGGACAAACCTGGGAGTTAATCGCCAGCGATTCCGGTTGGGCATTGGTATGGGGCACTCTCGCCGGCTTCCTCGTCAGCGGAGGACTGCCGCTTATTGAGCGCTGCTTCTCCATCGTCACCGACGTTAGCCTTTTGGAACTCGGCGACGGATCCCATCCGTTGATGCAAGAACTTGTCCGTCGTGCGCCGGGAACTTACACGCACAGCATGACGGTGGCAACCTTGGCCGAGCCGTGCGCCGAAGCCATCGGAGCCAATCCGCTGCTCACGCGCGTCGGCAGTTATTTCCACGACATCGGTAAAATGCTCAAGCCGCAATACTTCATCGAGAACCAGTCCGGCGAGAATCGCCACGACTCGCTGGAGCCGGCCCTAAGCACGCTCATCATCATCGGACACGTCAAGGACGGCATCGCTCTTGCCGAGCAGTACCGCCTGCCGCGCCCACTCATCGACTTTATTCAGCAACATCACGGTACCACATTAGTGGAGTATTTTTACCGCGAAGCGTTGCGCATCCACGAAAGCCAAGGCAACGGCGCGGCGCGAACCGATGGCCAGCCGCATCCGCTCGAGCCGACGTTTCGCTATCCCGGTCCCAAGCCGCAGACACGCGAAAACGGCATTCTCATGCTCGCGGATGCCGTGGAAAGTTCGAGCCGCGCATTGACCTCGCCCACGGCCGGCAGTCTGCGCAAGCTCGTTCACGATTTGCTGATGAAACGCTTGCTCGATGGCCAATTCGAGGAGAGCGGCCTGACGCTGACCGAATTGCACATCGTCGAGGAAACGTTGTGCAAGGGACTGACCGCCTTGTACCACACGCGCATCAAATACCCGGAGGCCGCGACGAACGATCGTAAGGCATCGTAACGGCATATGGGTGAGTACGAGCGAAGTAAGATAGATTTGATGGAAAACGCATTGAGGGTGTTGACAGGAGATAATTCGGTGAATAGCATGGTTTCCACAAGCAATCGGAGACGTGAGCTTACGCACCAGGTGAACAGCCCGGCATCGAAAGGGAGGTTAACCTCATGGAGGCGTCAACGCCTGAGAAGCGAGAACGTGGTAGCCGCTTCCAAATCATCGGCAGCGTTCTGCTGATATTCGCTAGCGCTGGAGGAATTGCTCTCGGGCTGACTTTTCGGAAGCCTTTCGTGCCGCTAAAGGGGCTGGAGCCAGCCCTCGACCGTCTCGATTTCGGCGAGGTTTGGGAAGATCCGCAGTTTCGTTGGGCGCTACCTATCACCAACCATTCCGCGCAAGATGTAGAAATCAAGAGATTCCTCGGCAGTTGTAATTGTTCGCAGATAGAGCCAAAGACGCTTATCGTTCCCGCCGGCCAGACGCGCGAGGTTCAGCTTACAATCGACTTGTCGCCGAAAGAGCAAGGAGATATCGGTTCCCCCGTACATGATTTTGAGGTCGGTATCTCGCCCGAAGTGTCGGGAGTCACCTCACCCGTTTGGTGGCCAATTCGAGGCCGTGTCCGCTCCGCAATCCAATGTGCCCCTCCATTTGTGGATTTCGGTCGCATACCCGAATCGAGTCGGTACGCATCGCAAAAGACGAGGATCACGGCGCTTGTACCGTTAGCAAAGCTGAGTGCGAACTCCACTTCCCCAGCATTCGACGTCCACATACAACCCTCCGCACCAGAGACACGAGATTCTTTCGAGCTAGTCGTCACGCAGCGTTCAATGCTGCCGCGCGGAGAAATCCGTTGTCTAATCTCCGTCACTCCCGAATTGAGCAACGGTCAGTGCCTCGCAGCGAAAAAGGTTGAAGTTCGGGGGCGCATCGTGAGCGACATAGAGCCTTCCCCCTCTACGCTCTTGTTCGGGGCGTGCGGACTAAACACGACCGCAACAGACACAATTAGGCTACGATCGTCTAGCAGACAGCCATTTACCGTCAAGGAGGTTCGGTGTGAAGGCGCTGGATTGAAGGCCGAACGGGTAGCCGATGCGGGAGGCTCTTCTGCCGCTTTTGAAGTCGAGCAAAGGATAGTCACACCGGGAGAGAAGAACGGCAAGTTGGTTTTTCGCGTGGCTCGGTCGGATAAGCAAGAGGAAGAGGTTGTGGTTCGAGTGTCCTACTGCGGTGTCAAAAGCTCAACCGATTGAAGATTATAGCGCCCGATTGAGGAGCAGGGTTATGGTTGGACCGAATGAAGGAACGGGACCAAGAGCTTCGATATACGGCATTGCGATCCTGGGCATCATGATCGCGTTTTCCGCCAGCTTCGGTGAAACTCCGACTGTGCGTCTCGAAACAATTCAGCAGGTATGGCGCGCTCGCCAGGAGCAGGTTCATACCGCCCGCCTCTCGTGGAAAGAACAGGTAACGCAGCCATGTGGTTCTATCTCCGCGCACATGCCGCGCATCGTGCGTCGCCGATTGCAGCTTACTGGAAAAGAGATTATCCCTCCAGAAGATAAAACTCTTGATTTTTCTCTGACACTTGAGCTGGATGACGGTAAGGGGCGCTTTACTTATGAGGGAATGGAATGGGCAGGAGACGATGCAGACCACTACCGTCCCATCAAATATGCCAGCGTATTTGACGGGTCGGAGTGTAAGGATCTGTATCCCGATGGACTAGGTAACGGCAATCGGTCCCAAGGCGGCATCCGCGCCGAGACTCGATTCCGCGATGCCCAGCTATATCGTCTTCGACCTCTGTTGCTTGCGTACCGATCCCTCGATCCTTCTTTACGACCATTTGACCTCCAGGGGTTCTCCGTTTGCGCGGAGAGGAAAAATATTGGAGGCCGTCTCTGCATTGAATTAGAAAAACGGGTTCCCCCTTTGGATGCGTTCTTGCGGCTCTGGGTTGATCCAGTGCGGGATTTTGTGGTTGCACGGCATACCATTGAGGAGAACGGCGAGGTTCGGGTGAAAATAGATATAGACTACCGGCAAGATGTGACGGCAGGTTGGGTTCCGACCCATTGGGTGATTGTAAGTAATGGACCGGATGGACGTATTATCGATTCAACTCGAGGCTCAATGATTACAACCGAGTTTAACGGGGAAACCGACGCCACTTTGTTCGCTTTGGATTTTCCGGCCGGAACGATGGTAGTCGATGAAAAGAATGGGGGAAGTACGATCTACATGTCGGCGGTTGGCAGGAAACCGCTTTGGAAATTCCTCCCTCTATTATTCGGTGCTTTTGCCCTTGCACTACTGATTTGGCGAAGATGGCCTCTCCTAAAGCGAGAGAAATAGTAGTAGTCTTGGAAACGCTAATTGTCTGCCCACAGACAATGTATGTTGTTTTCTTTCAAAGTTTGCCCGGCTGTTTCAAAAGAGGAGATTACCGTGCGTTGGACCTTCGTTGACCGTGGTTTGTTCGCCTGTCTATTTGTTTGTACTCTGCTCTTTATGGCACAGGAGGAAGTGTTTAGTGCTTGCGACGCCAAATGTCGCATGATTCTGATCTATTATGAGGATTTGAATCCAGGAATAAACTGTTACAATTGGCAGTCGAAAGATTGTCAGGTATGTAATACAGGACAACCAACTTGTCGTGACGTAAATGGTCCAGGAGCGGGGAAATGTACGGCTCAAGACGGGACCAAGCAACAATTCTCTCCTGCCACGCTGTGTACCTTGAAATGTAATTTGCCCGTAGGGCTTTGGGCG
>JAKBCS010000044.1:7327-35412 GCA_021807595.1 Planctomycetota bacterium
GGCGTCAGCCGGTTAGTTTCGAGCCTTTACCGACCGGCTGACCTCGGCCGTTCGCCACCATCCCGATACAACCGCTTAGACAAGTCTGGGGCGCGTTGACTTTTCAGGTAAAATACTAACGCGACCCTTGCCATCGCCGGAACCACCCTTTTCCCGCGATGCGCTTTGGACAAATGCTCGGAAAATCATAACCGGAGGAGTTTATGAAACGGCTAATTGCAGCGTCCAAGAAATTAATTCCCATCCAGCTACTTGATATTCGAGTCGGCTTCACCGTATATTATGTCACAGGCACGATCGTTTTCCTTGGAATGCTCTTTGGAAATGATTTCGTTAAGCGTCCTCAAAAAACTCCTCAAGCTCAGCATGGCACGATCCTTGGATCGTTCTATCACTACGATGCCCTACATTACGCATCCATTTGTGTTTCTGGATATACTTATAATCCCTCGCAAGCTTCTGAGGTCGCCTTCTTTCCAGCCTACCCGCTATTAGCTCGTGGAATCATGAAAGCCACGAATTGTAGGATCGAGTGGGCGCTCTTAATTACTTCTCACCTGGCGCTTGTGGGTTCGTTTATCGGTCTACACTCTTATACGCGCCGCCGGTTCCCGAAAGCGTGCGATTCAACCCTTCCTTGGAATGTGTTAGTCGCCTTTGGATTCGTGCCTACGACGTTCTTTTTTCGGTTGGCTTACAGCGAATCCATATTTCTCTTTGCCAGCATCTGGACCTTGCTAGCCGTGGAGAGACGCCAATCCGTAGTTTGGGTGGCTATTCTCTGCGGGTTGACTACTGCGACGCGCCCTGTGGGCATTGCCTTTCTTCCGGCTTTCCTGTGGCATTGGTGGCAGCGGGCCGGCTACCGTCGAGCCTTTTTCGCTCATGCCTTGTATTTAGTGCCATTGGCATGCTGGGGGCTTCTCGCCTATATGACCTATCTATATGTTGCCTTTGGCGATCCGCTGGCATTTGCGAAAGTACAACAACACTGGCGCTCACACGCGGATGCACCATTAGACGAGAAAGCCTGGTCTTTACTCATTCTGGAACCGTTATGGGGCATGTACTTACCCTCCTCCGAGCGTTACTGGTCCTACCATGAAAGGCACTTCGCGCCCCTATTCAGCTTGGTTGTCGCCAACCCAATTTACTTCGCTCTAACTTCTTCTCTCGTCGTTGTAGGGGCCGTAAAACGCTGGCTAAACGGCTGCGAGACATTGCTTGGTGCCGGACTAATTATTATTCCCTACATAACACGGGGCTACGATAACTCGATGCTCTCAACGGGGCGATTCGCTGCTGCCGTATTGCCTGCCTATCTCGTCTTGGGACAATTACTTCACTGGGCTCCGGCCGGAGCGGCGACAGTGTTCGCAGCCGTCGGAGCTTTTATGTTAGGATCTTATTCTGCCTTATTCGCCGCTGGTTACCCCTTGTTCTAACCTTCCGCAGAGAGCATGATTGTTCACCTGACGTATCCGCATCGGAGATCGTTCCAATGTTCAAGTTCCAGAAAGCCGCCTCCTGTTGGTCGTACTGCGCTACCTCAATCGCACCCCTGCGCGGTGGAGTTCATGCCTGGCTCTCTGGCACGGCGGCCCACCGCATTTGTATGTGGATCTAAAGCCCAACCGGAGGGATGGGTTGTATCTGTAGACTCAAGATCGGCAACGTCAGGCTCACCGATACTGTTGGCACTTCCAACCTCGCTCTGACCTCGCCCACGGCCGGCAGTCTGCGCAAGCTCGTTCACGATTTGCTGATGAAACGCTTGCTCGATGGCCAATTCGAGGAGAGCGGCCTGACGCTGACCGAATTGCACATCGTCGAGGAAACGTTGTGCAAGGGACTGACCGCCTTGTACCACACGCGCATCAAATACCCGGAGGCCGCGACGAACGATCGTAAGGCATCGTAACGACCGAAACAAGCTCCCCTTTCGGACCGCGGCCCACTACCGCGCGAACCGAAGGGGCGAGAGGTTTTCAAGGCGCATACGGTGCCAGCCGGGGACGAAGCCAGTCGATGATCCCCGGAAGAAACCCCCGCGCCGTGGCGCGATTGTGGTGGCCCTTGGGATCGTATGCGACATCCACCTTCAAACCGCGCCGGCGGGCGATGTGGAGAAAGCTCTCGATCTGCGCGTCGATATGGAATTCGTCCCTGCCACCGTAGCAAACGTACATATCGAGCAAACCCGGCGACACTTCATACAGATCGAGCATCTCGGCGGGATTGTTGCGGATGATCGAAGGCAGGGTTTCGGGATTGCGACGCGCAAACAGCGGGTTGATGAGCGACCGCAGGCGAATGGGAATGCCGTAGTAGCGAGCCAAAACGGTGCCGCGATTCGTGAAGTCGGTTCGCCATCCCCAGCAGGCCGGATCGAAATTGGCTCGATAGCGGCCGTGGCAGTCCTGCCAGCGCAGGTTCAACGCTGGAAAGATGCCGGCGACGTGCCGAATTGTTTGCGAGTATTTGATGGCCTTGTTATAGGCTGCCCCGCCGCCGAGCGACACGCCAACGATGGCATGAGCATCGCGCTCCGGACGTATGGGAAATTTCGCCGTTAAGAAATTCCAAACGTCCACCATCAAGTAGTCTTCGTACCGGCCCGCTTCGCTGTTAAGAAACGAACTGGTGGCGTTGAGGAGACAATCCCTGCCTTGGATGCTCCCGTCCGGCGCGGCGATTATGACGGGGGGGAGTTTGCCGCACGCGATGGCGCGATCCAAAGGCACGATGACATCGCGGAGAAAGATAAACTCGTCTTGAGCGTGGCCGTGCAGCCAGATCATCAACGGATACTCTTTGGACGGATCGAAGCCCGGTGGAACATAGACGTACAGATCGCGCTTTTGACACAAAGCCGCCGACCAGATGCGATGGTCGGCTCCATGATTGTGCGTGAAATCGAGTACACGGCCGGCCAACTGCTCGTTCACACGGTCCAAGCCGTGATAGCGGCGCAGAGGATGCGCCGAAACGGGCGAATACCCGGCTAACCAAACCAATGCCACGGCGTTCCAAACCCAGAGTCTCACGAGGATGTCTCCGGCGCGATTTGAGTAGACCTCTCTCTTTCGACCGGACGGGGCTTCGACAACGAGACCTTGCGGCCATAATTCGATGAAAAGCCGTACAAAGTCGGATGGACGCAACAATTGTGACGCGAAGTGTTGGACCGTTCACCCCCATACGACGCGGTTGGCAGTACAGCGGCGCTCCTTTCTCTCCGAGTCGAGGGAAGAGGGAGGGCAATGCGGCCCGTCTCTGAGTGACTTGACTGCGAATTGCGGACACGGAGAGATTACGGAACGGCATTTGCACATTTTTGCTTTTGTTACTGGACGAAGCGGATCGTCTGAGGGAAGATGGAATTAACCCAGCCGCGCATTCGGGGGGAAGCAGTTGCGCCGGGGTTGTGAGAACGGCTTTGCCCGAAGAGGGCAATCGCCTTTCCCATTCGTACCGAACGAGACAAACCGTCACCAGGGACGAGAGCACTATGACGAGCAATACAGAGAGCGCGCGAACGCCGCCGGCGCGCTTGGCCGAAATGGTTGTTCGCATGTTGCGCCACGAGGTCGGCGACTTGCTTCAATCGGTGTACTCGGCGGTGGCCATTCTTCAAGAAAGGCTCCCGCGCGGTCAAAATCTGGAGCGCACCCTACTCGGCGACCTACGCGGTAGAGCCGAGGCGTGCAAAAACGAATTGGACGCAACGCACGATTTACTCTGCCCAATGGCCCTGCAGGTGGGATGGGTCGAACTGAGCGAATTGGCGGCGGGTCTTGTGGCATCGTTCGCGCTGCGTCCGTCGGGACTTCAGATTCGATGCGACGCGCCCCGCCCGGTAAGAGTCTGGGGCGATGCGCAGAAACTAGGACAGATCGGCACGCTATTGATGCTGGCGCTGTGTCAGGCGGCGCGGAGCCAGATTTTAACCTGCGTGGCCTGCCGCAAACCGAACGGCGAAGCGGTATGGAGTTTTAGCCACGATGGCCCGAACGCCGATGCCGAACAACTGCGCTGGTTGAACGAACCGTTCGGCACGACGCGGGAAGCACGATTCGGTCTCGGTTTGGCCTTGGCTCGTCGGGTAGTCGAACTGCACGGCGGACGCATCGAAGTCGGCGCGTCCGAAGTCGGAGGCTTTCGGATCGCCTTGATTCTCCCGCTTGAGTCCACGGAGGGAATACGCAACGATTGAGAAGACTTCGCCCAATCCCAGCGATTTTTTGTCCGACTGGGCGGTTCAATCGAAGTTTGAACGAGCGTTTATCCTGCCGGGAGACGCACGCTCTGTTATGCTAGTTCAATGTTTCCGAGTGCGAGACCGAAAAGGTGCCTTCGCTTTGAGGCCCTGGCCGAAAGGAGAGCGAAGCGGGTGTCTTTGTTAAGTTAATGCCGCGCCGAAAAGGCAATGATCCGCTCTCCCCCATGTGATGCGGGAGAACGTACGGGCCAAACAGTGCGGCCAGACCCTTGGAGTGTGGAGGAGGTTGGGGTCATGGAACAAATGGCGTCCATGTTCGCACCCCTGAAAGTGGTGGTTGTCGAAGACGACGCCACGGTGCGCTTATTTCTGAAAGACAGCTTGGAGAAGAAACTCGGCCATGAGGTAATCGGCGAGGCCAGCACGGGAACCGACATGGTTCGCTCTGTGCTGGAGTTGGAGCCAGATGTAGTGGTCTTCGACATTCACCTGCCGCGCCTGAACGGTTTGGACGCCTTGCGGCAGATCTACCAAGAGCGCGTCGTGGCGGCCGTGGCCATCACCGCCGACCGCGATCAAGAGTTGGTCCGCCGCGCGCTAGAAGAACACGTCTTGGCGTATCTCGTCAAGCCAGTCGAAGAGCATCAACTCGGTCCCGCCCTAATGATCGCCCGCGCTCAGTTTGCCGAGTTGCGCGAATTGAGCGAGGAAAATGCTTCGTTGCGGCAGGCGCTGCAAAATCGCAAGCTCATCGAACGCGCGAAGGGAGTGTTGATGAAGCGCTATCGCTGGACCGAGGCGGAGGCCTTCCGCCGCCTTCAGCGCGGTGCCATGAATCGCCGTACCACGATGGTGGAATTGGCGCAGAATGTCCTCAACGGCATCGAGATCAATTTGTAATTCCAACCGGCCCGCAGCGCAATCGAGGGACGAGAGAACCCCTTGTTTACGCCTGCGGGCTTATCTCTTATCCAAACCAGGCGCGCTTCATGGCACGCAGATACCAGCGCAGATAGTGCGGCAGCCATGCCCACAGACGAAAGCGCGATTGGCCCGCCGTGCGATCGCGCCAGACGGTCGGTACTTCGGCCACGCGCCACCCGCGCCAATGCGCTTTCAACGTCAACTCCAACGCAATCGCAAAACTCGCCTCGCCTTCAATGGGAATCTCTTCGATCGCCCGGCGACTGTAAGCGCGGAAGTTATTCGTGGCATCGAAAATCGGCAGACCGGCGAGATAGTGCAGCGATGCGCCGGCCAAGCGCGACAGCGTTCGCTTCAGCAACGGTCCTCCCTCTTGTCTTCCGCCGCGAACATAGCGCGAACCGGCGACAACATCCGCTCCTTCGCGCACGAGTTTCACCATCGGCAAGACCGAGAAGGGGTCGTCGGAACGATCGGCCATCATCACGACGATCGCATCGCCCTTGCTCGCCTGAAAGCCGGCCTTGATCGCATTTAGCACGCCTCGGCCCATCGTATTGTGGATCAAACGTACCTGGGGACTCGGTGGCGTCAGGGCGGCGAGTACCGGCAAGGTATTGTCTTCGGGAAAGTCGTATACAATAAGTGTCTCATAAGAATCATGCACGGCCGTTTCCACGTCGCGCACGAACGCTTGGATGTTGTCCGCTTCGTTGTAAACGGGAACGACAAGAGAAATCATACAATTCGCGGTCGTTAAATCACCTTTCGTTTAGCCGCGCCCCGAAGGCGAGCGAGATGGCAATCGCGCGCTTCCCTTCGAGTCACGGCTAAACGAAGTGCGGTAAGATCAGATATTGCCAAACTCGACCTGTTGTCGCACCCAGGGAATGACGAGGTCGAGTAACTCGCTCAGCGGTGTGGCGGCGCGAAAGCCGAGAAGACGTTCCGCCTTCTCGACGCTCGGCACGCGCTTCTGCACGTCGTAGGCATAAGGAGGATCGCTAATATAGCGAAAAGGAACGCCGGGACGAATCTTGGTCCAAATCGCCTCGGCCAACTGGAGGACGGTCGTGGATTCAGCGGTACTCACGTTGAAATCTTCGTTTCGCGCTTCGGGCCGTTCGATGCACAAACGGATGCCGCGAGCCAAGTCCGCACCATAGGTATAATGGCGCACTTGCCCACCGTCGCCGAGAATGTGAAGCGGATCTTGGCCTTTCACGATTTTCTGAATGAGATCGGGAACGACGTGACTCATGGCCAAGCGGACGTTGCCGCTCATCACCTCTTTTTCGCACAGCGCCCGCCGTTCGCCGACGCCGACGCAATTGAAAGGGCGCACGATGGTATAAGGCAATTGATACTGTTCCCATGCGCCTTGGGCATAGTATTCGGTCGCCAACTTTTGGAAACCATAGGTCGAAGCCGGCGGGGGGCAGCGGCGTTGCTCTCCCTCCGGGGTCGGCCAAATCGTTGCGTTCTCGTACACCATCGACGAACTGATGACGGTGATTTTTTTCAACGAGCCGCCGTGAAAAGCTCGAACGGCCGCGTCGAAAATGGCGGCGGTGAGGCGTTCGTTCTCGGCCAACAAATCGTAGGCGAAGGCATGAAAATAGCTGATGCCGCCAATGAGCGCGGCACCGGCGACGATATGATCCACCTCGGCGGCCAAGGATGTCAATAGCTCGACATCCTTGGCATCGCCCTCGACGAAACGATAGTCGGCGTGTTCGAGCGATTTCTGTTTCAGGGGGCCATACTTGGAGAAATTGTCCAGCCCAATCACACGATGACCGGCTTGCAACAATTCTTCTACGAGATAGCCGCCTATAAAGCCGGCAGAGCCTGTGACTAAAATTCTCATGCAAGCTCCGCGGGTTGAGTGACGGCGGCAGGAAGCGTACCGACCGATTTCTTAATCGTGTTGGTGATGTCCACGATCGGTTGGCGACATTTCAAATCGTGGTAGCAAGCGTGCGGTGTGCCGACGAGAAGCAAATCGGCTTGGTCCAACACCTCGGCCAACGGCGTCAACCCGGTATCGGGAACGTAGGGATCGGTACACAACACGCGCTTGCACTCCAACAACAACACCTTGCGCAATTTGTACGACAAAGAAGATCGTGGATCGTCGCTTTCCGGTTTGAACGCCATGCCGAGGATGCCGACCGTCATGTCCGCCAAGGGGTACGCGCGCTTCAGGTCTTGCACCACGAGATACGGCAACCCTTCGTTGACCATCATGGCCGCCTGCCCCAGTACGAACGAACCGTGATTGAACGCGCCGAGTTGCATGGTGTCTTTGAGCAGACAGGGACCGGCGGCGAAACCGGGACGGGCCAAAGCGTGCATGCGCGGATAGTCTTCGCGCAGCGCCTGATAGATTTTATGAAAGTCGGCCTCGAAGTGTTGGGCCATGACGTAGAACTGATTGGCAATGGCAAAATTGATATAGCGATAGGCATTGCAAAACAGTTTGGCCAATTCCGCTTCTATGGGGCGCAAATACAAAATCTTGGGACAGATAAGACGGAACAACGCCGCCGCTCGCCTCGCCGCGCTGGGGGTCGCGCCGGCAACGAGCTGCGGCAACTGCTTCAATTCGACGAGCGATTTTCCCTGCACGATGCGTTCCGGACAATAGGCCAAATCCACATCGCCGCGCCCGCGCTCTTCGAGTTGTCGCGCCAGGCGATCGGTCATGCCGGGAAAGACGGTGCTGCGCAAAATGAGCAGCTGACCGGGGCGGACTCGTTCGAGCAACCAAGTCAAGGAACGGTCAAATTCGCCTACGGACGGATCGAGATATTCATCGACCGGCGTGCCGATGGTGACGATGACGGCGGAGGCGTCTTCGAGTACGGCGGCGTCGGTGGTGGCTTTGAGGCGACCGTTCTGGATCGACTCGGCCAAGAGGGGTTCGGCGTCGTCTTCGTGAAACGGCATCCGGCCGGCGTTAACCAGGGCAACGCGCTCGGCGGAGGTGTCGAGCAAATCGATCGAACGGCCGCGCGCAGCGAAGGCCAAGGCCAGAGGCAAGCCGACGTGCCCGCACCCGCCGACGATGGCCAGCGGGCCGGCCTCCCACTCGTTCTCGTCCGGCGGATCGAGTGCGAAGGGTTCATTTTGATTGTGGGGAATCGCGTGAGGGGGATTGAGGGGAGAGTGCATTGCAAGTTCTCGCCACGATGAAGCGCTTTGGATGTCTGAGCCTCTACCGTTTGTAGCAGACGATCTCCCCCTCGGCAATGGAAGGAAGGCTCCATTTTCGCTGGCGGCGACGACCATTCAGGGAACGGGGCGGGAAGCGCCGGCGGGGGAGTTTGGCGAGACGGGGCAAGCTAAACCCAGCGAAGGCGTAACGAAGTTGTGCAGACAAAACGCGGCGGATAAGCGACAATGTGCGTCGTGTCCGTGGAGATGCGGACGGTAATCGCCTCCGATGCCGAGGGGCGAACGGAAGCGGGAGACAGATGCCATGAAGGGCTGGTTGCGATTTGGCTGGACAACGCGATGGCTGACGGCGGCGATCCTACTCGCCTCGTTGGTGACGATATTCAATCGCGGTCTCGCACTGCCGCAAGAGTTTCCCGAATGCGGGCTGCAACCTCCGGGACAACTTCGTTCCGCTTCGTCGACCGAGCCGCCGATGGTGGACGCACCCAAACAAACCCCGTTTCCCATGCCGTCGCAACGTGAGATGGATGGTTCGACCTTCGTGCCGGTCATGCCTCATACCCCCTCGGAAGCTTTCGATCCACTGGAGCCGGTGGTTCGCTTGCACGTTCGCGCACCGGCGAGTGTCGAACCGGATAAAGAGATCGAATATCGAATCACGGTCGAGAATGTTTCGCGCGCCGACGCCCATCACGTTTTGGTGCGCGACCGATTGCCGCGCGGGGTCGAGGAGCAGCTGCGCGCCGAACCCAAACCGAGCGACCGAACGAAAGCCAAGGACGGTTCCACCGATCTCCTTTGGGACTTGGACACGCTCAAGGCGGGCGAACAAAAGGAAATCGTGCTGGCCATCAAGCCCAAAGGGAGCGACGACGTGGTTGACCGCGCTTACGTCCAATACGAACATGGCCAAAATGTGACGACGAAAATCGCCAAGCCAGGTTTGCAGGTAAAGACGACCGTTCCCGCGCAAGCCGTCCTCTATCAACCGATCTCGTTTGTCGTCGAAGTCGCCAATACCGGAGAAGGCGCGCTGCGCGACGTGGTCCTGACCGACGAGGTGCCCGACGGACTAGAATTCGTTTCGAGCAAACCGACGCATACTGGCGAGAAGCCGTTTTCCTGGAAGATCGGGGATATTCCACCGCGCGAGACGCGCCGCATCGACTATCAAGCGATTTCTAAAAGGACTGGGAAATTCACAAATAAAGCGAAAGCCACGGCTGCGGGGGGACTGAGTGCAACCGACAGCGCCGCCGTCGCGGTCGGCGAGGCGAAGTTGAAACTCAGCATGAGCGGTCCCAAACGCCGAGCGGTTCGTCGTCCCATTCCCTATCACATTACCGTTCGCAATATCGGCACCGCTCCGTTGACAAACGTACTGGTCTCCGACGAACTTCCGCGTTCGCCGCGCGGTCCAGGCTTTGAACTGCTCCATGCCAACCCTCTGGCGCATGTCGAGCGCGGTTTCGTGCGTTGGCCGGTAGGCGTGCTGGCACCGGGCGAACGCCGTTCGCTGTTGATGGTGTTGCGCGCACCTTCGCCGGGTTGGTGTTGGAACGCGGTTGCGGCACGCGCCGATCCGGACCTCTCGGAAAAGGCTACCCCCGGCTGGACGCACATCGACCCCGCCGACACGCCCATCCTCGAAATTGACAAAGCGACGGGCGCACTCGCTACGGGAGAGAAAGCCAGTTACACGATCCGTTTTATCAATTTAGGGAAATCGAATGTCGTCAACGCGCATCTGACGGTGACGGTCCCGGAACAGATGAGCGTTCTCGGCGTTCGTGGTGCGACCACCGGCCAGCGCGCCGGTCAAACCATTCGTTTCGCTCCAATACAACTACTTCAAAAGGGCGAGGAGAAGGACTTCGTGGTCGAGGTGGAAGCGAAGAAAGCCGGCACGGCCACATTGACGGCCAGTTGGGTGGAAGGACTGGAAACACCCAGTCCCCTGAAAACTTACGAGGACGTCACACTTGTCCTAGATGCCTCCGGCACACCACCGCCGCCTCTCGCCGAGAAACCGAGTCCTAAGAAAGCGACCTACGAGGTGCAGGATTTTTCCCGCCAGAAAAAAACGGTTCCGAACACCAACGAGCCTCCCATCGGATTCGATAAACCCGGCAGCTAGCGCTACTTTGGCGAACGGGCAGCTTAGGCTGCCGGTTTTGCACTTCACTCGGGAGCCGATGCGACCGGCTCGCCAGAACGGTCAACATCTCTCGTAGCGGTTGCCCGGCAGGCGGCGGACCACCTTCTTCATCTCCATCATCATTAACGCGCCGCTGATCTGCGGCACGGGTATCCCTAAACGCTGGACCAAGCCATCCAAGTGGCACGCCTCGGTCAACGATTCCCAGATGCGTCGTTGTGTCTCATCCAATTCGGGCAGCGGGCGCGGGGCCGGCGGCTCGGCGACGGCTTTCTTCTCGGCGACGGCCATCGCCGAAACGCCGTGCAATTCTTCGAGAATATCGTCGACGCCGCGGCAGAGTATCGCTCCCTTGCGGATCAATTCGTGGGTGCCCCCGCTCGATGCCGCTTCGGCCGATCCGGGGACGGCCATGACGGTGCGACCTTGCTCGGCGGCATGGTGCGCGGTGATGAGCGCCCCGCTCTTTTCCGCCGCCTCAACCAAGACAACGACTTTCGAGAGCGCGCTGATGATCCGATTGCGCACGGGGAAGAGTCCGGCGATGGGTTCCTGATCCATCTTCGATTCGGTCAGCAGCGCGCCGGACGCCTCGATCTGCTTCGCTAACTCGGCATGTTCGGGCGGATAGATGCGCGACAGTCCTCCGGCCAACACGGCAATCGTCCGCCCTCCCGCTTCCAACGCCGCACGATGGGCCGCGCCGTCAATGCCGCGCGCCAGCCCGCTGATGACGGTAACGCCGGCGCGCACTAATCCCGCCGCCAAGCGCGCCGCCACACGCTTGCCGTAGTCCGTACAGTGCCGCGAACCGACCAGGGCTACGGCGTTGGCGTCGGCAGCAGTGACGCTCCCTCGCATGTAAAACACATACGGAGGATCGTTAATTGTGGCCAAAGACTCTGGATACTCCGCATCGTTCCAGGCCACGAGTCGAACGCCGTGCTTGACCATGCGCTCCAATTCCGCCGTCGCATCCGAACTCTCAAACGCTCGACGAACGGCCTCGGCCAAACGCGGCGTGAGGTAGGGTATCTCGCACAGGTCGGCTACGTTGGCGCGCAGGACGGCGGCGGCCGAACCGAATCGCTCCAAGAGGGCGGCGGTCAATCGGGGACCGATGCCCGGCACAAGGGATAGCGTCAACAAATCGCGGACGGAGTCGGGTACTTGCATCGCCATGCCTTCCTCGAAACCATCGGTGGGTATCGGCCCTTCGATGTTCCTACGATCGGCGGGCCAACGCCCAGCGCTCGCTGTTTCCTCGGTTAGCTCTAGGCTATCCGCACTTGCCCTCGGTTGCAAATCCGGCGCTCGGAGGACAACCGGCGAGATCGTCGCGCGCTCGCCTCGCTCGATTTTTCCACCCCGCGAATAAGGTTCGGCGATTCGGAATCGAACGGGATTCCCCCGATTTGCTTGAAGGATTATCGTCCGTGCGGTAACTTAGAGACTATCCGCAAAGCCCCCCTCTCCCGCGTACACAGAGGAGAGGGGTTGGGGGTGAGGGGAAGGAGCGGATGAAGACGCCGAACCCGCTCGTTTTCGCTACTCCCTTCTCCACTGAGTACAGGCTAGAGGGGAGTAGCGCTGTACTGCCAGGCTCGTTGTCTGCAAGCGGTTGTCTGTCGAACACGGTGGGATTCGCTTGGGCGACGCGGTATGCACGATCGGCTACTCCACCCTCCGCCGTCGGCGTCGGATGGAGCCAACGCCAGCCAGAATCCGACCGCTTCGTCAGTCGGTTTGCGCGAAGTTGAGGAAACGATAGCCGTGAGTCCCATGATTCTCTTTTTCATCGTCGTCGTCTTCCTGTCGCTGGGGCTGGGGTTGTGGCTTCTGCTGGGACGTGGACCGAGGCGTCAACGCGCCTTCCGCCGTGCGCATCAATCGCTCGAACGAGGCGATTGGCGGGGAGCGCTCGACGTTTTTTCGACGTTGACGGCTCAAGGAAAGTTATCTGCCGCGTGGCAAGAACGCCTCCGCACCGCCAGCGGTGAAGCCCATCAACTCGGCGCGGATCAACTACTTAAAGAGAACCAATTTGAAGAAGCTCTGCGCCATGCCCTGGACGCAGGCGACAGCTTGGGATTGGATCGAGGCGAACAACGCAATCGCACGATCGAGGCCATGTTGGCCGAGGCGCGCCGGTTGTTCGCGGCGGGCGACGAGAGCAAGGAAACTCTAGCCGTTCTGAATTTGCTGGATCGCATCTTTGCCGTGCAAACTGCGTGCGCGGAGGCGTCTTTCTGGCGGGGTCTGTGTCTCCTGCGGCAACAACAGATCGAACCGGCGCTGGTGGCGTTGACGGATGCTTACGAGCAGGCAGGCAAACAATATCTCGACCCCGCGTTCTATCTCGGTCTGCTTCTCCATCGACAGGGCAAAGCGCAAGAGAGCCTGCGCTATCTCGCCGAAGCCAATCGCGTCGATTCCAGCTGCGCGTTCGTGACGTGTCAGATGGGCATCTCATTGGTGGCGGCAGGGGGCGATAGCGGCTCGGCATTGCGCGCTTTGCAGCGCGCGCTGGGGCCGCGCGGCTTCGGATTGTGGACGGATCGCCCCGAACGCGCGTGGGTCGAGGCGTTTCCCGAAGCGAAATCGTATGTGCGCCGCTTGGCGGCGAAATATACTTTCGTCTGTCCCCTCTTGGGATCGGATCAATCGATACTCGCACGGCAGGGGCGGTTCGCGCTAGCCCAGGCTTACTATCGCCACGGCGATTATCAGGAGTCGGCGGATCTGTTTGCCAAGCTGTTGCAAGACAGTCCGCCGACCGTGCCGCTGTTGCGCGGCTTGGGAATGGCGCTGGCGCGGTGCGAACGCTACGATCAGGCGTATAAGCATCTTCGCGTCGCCTTGGAGCAAGAAGATCCCAAAGATCCCTTCACGGCCGGGTATCTCGCGCTGTGCGGCGCGATGGGCAAACCGACCAATCCCGACGATAAGCCGCGAAACGTCGTGTGGGCCATCCGGCTCATGGCGCGCTATCCGGTGATGAACGACGTCGAATGGGCGGGCCTTCTCAACACCGTTCATGCCGAGGCGCACCGGTTGAACGTGCAGGTCGGAGTCGAGGAACAGCTTCAATTGTGCGACATTCTGGCCGCCGTCAACGCCGTCGATCCGCACGCCGCCGCCTCCTACGCTCATCTCGCTCAGACACATCCGAGTTCGCTGAAGTCAAAGCATGCTTTTCTTTATGTTCGGGCGGCGACAGAGTTAGGTTGCCAAGAAGAAGGGGATCTCGATTTGTTTGGGCGCGCCTTTGCCGAATCCGCCGCGGCGCGGGCTTTCTTCGCCGAGCGCGGCTGGAATTTCGACGATGCCGAGTATGTCTACCTCGAAAGGAGTTCTTCTCGACATCCCGGAAAATTTCCCGACGCACTCGGCGCGGCATATGCGGCGCGTGGCGAATCGTTTCTTCTGGAGCGATCTTGCCGCGAGGAAGATTCGGGGCGAGACGAACCGGCACGCACCTGCATCGAAGTGCTGTTGCGTCTCGCGCCGGCAAGTATTCCGGGACACGATCGGTTGGCGCGTCTGTACTATCGGCGCGGCGACATGGATGGGGCCGTCGCGCTGTTGAGCGGCTGGAATCGCTTGGCCCCCAACGATCATTGGCCCTTGGTGCGCCAGGCCATCGTGGAACAAGAGCGAGGTCGCGCCGAACGAAGGGCCGAAGCCATCGACCGCGCCCTCGGCCTGACGCGAGGCCGTCTCCGCGCCGCCGTCGCTTTTTTGGGAGCGAAATTGGCGCTGCGTTCGGCCATCGGTTCTCGACAGTCGGAAAGCGGCCAAAACGGACAACTCTCCGCCGACGGTCAACGGACGGCAACCGATCTGGGCCAGCCCCTCGAGTTGCTCCAGACCTGCCTGCACGACGATCCCGATCACATTGAGGCACTCTGGTGTCTGGCGGCAGTGCGTTCGGTTATGGGCGACCGCGAGGGGTTGGCGCGACAAGCACCGGGGATGAATCGACCTTCCGTGGCCGATGCACGCTTCCACTTTCTCGGCGCGGTATGTCATTTGGCGGCGAAGCAATACGATACCGTTTTAGAGCTAGGTCAACGTGCGGCGGCGGACGAATCGTTGACGGTCGAAAGCCAGTTTTTAATGGCATGGGCATACCTTCATCGGGAGAATCGAGAGGCGGCTCAAGAAGCCCTGCAAAAGGTCGCCGCCGCCGACAAGAGTCCCTCGGCGGTTTATGCCCGTGCCCTCTTAGGGTGCTTGCAACTGCGTCGCGGAGACTACGAGGAAGCCTTCCGTTGGTGGAACCGAGTCGAGGCCGGCCAGCGAAGCGAATGGCATCTCGATGATCCGCTGCGACAAGCGGTGTTGCTGTCGGGATTGACTGCCCATCGGGAAGGACGTTTCGAGCAAGCCGCCGAGCGGTTCCGCGCTGCCGGCAAACTCGGTCTGCGCGATCGCCGTTTGGGGCCGCTGTTGACTCTCGCACTGGTAAGCGCGGGGCAACGATTGCTTTACGAACAGGTGCAATAGGGTGTTCCTCTTGCGGTGCTGCGAGAGTCATGGGAGCAGGGTCGATGCCGCCACAATATCAAGCCGCCGCCCAGTTGCTCGAACGCGCCGCGCAGTCTGGGATTGCCGACGCCAACGTCCTCTACATGCTGGCCATAGCACACAAACGGCAGGGCAAGCTCGGTGAAGCACGCGCTGCCTTACGCAAGATTCAACGGCCCGACGCCAATGTCGTCCTGCAAATGGGATTGTTGTCGCTGCAAGAAAATCAACTTGTGCAGGCCGAAGAAGAACTCGCCCGCGCTTGGCAGATGGACCCGCAATCCTACGAGTGCTGCTATAACTTGTTGCTCACGCGGCTGACGATCGGCAGAATCGAAGAATGTCTAACGCTGGTCCCCGCCGCGCTTCATCTGGCATCGCTCCGGCCGGCGGAGCATCAGGAGGAAGAGACAAGATTTCTCCTCGTGTTGCAGGCGTTGTTAGAAGCGTGCCGCAACGGCGACAACGGCGCTCCGGCGTTTGCTTCGCAACTCGCCGAATTGATCGACAACGACGAGCAACGCTTGCTGAAGATACTTCGGAGTCTCGGCCAACTCGACACCGTCCATACCCTCCTGAAAGCCCTCACCGCAGCGCGGCCTCGCAGCGCGGCGGCGCGCGAGGCTTATTTGGAAGCGGTTCTCGTGAAGGCGCGCGAGCGGATCGATCGTTGTGCCTGGACCGACGCGGAACTATTGCTGCGCCCCTTGGCAAGCGAAAAATCTACCAGCAAGTCGACTCAATTGGCGCTGCTGAATCTGCTCGGCTGCTGTGCCTGTATGACGCAGGATTTCGATAGCGGCATCAAGCATTTCTCCGCCGCAATCAAGCTCGCTCCGAACGATCCGCGCTTGCACCAAAACCTCGCCCTCACCTACGAATTAAAGGGCGAGTTGCCGCAATCCGATCCCTATTGGAATCGATTCTTCGATCTGCTCGACGACCGCGTGCCGGTACCGGACGAAAACCCGCGCTACCGCGAACACCTGGCCTTCGAGGGGCTGGGACGCTTGGCCGGACGTTACAGCGAAAAGGAGAAATGGACCAGCGCGCTCAACTACGTTCAGCGTGCCTCCAGTTTGAGGCCAAACGATCCGGACACGCTCGAACGCCTGTTTCATCTGTATGTGCAAGCCAAACGGCCACAAGACGCGCGCCGCGTCTTGGAGTCGCTTCGCCGCCTGCAACCGAATCGACCCCAGTACGAGTTGTACGAACTGGATCTCATTGAGGTGAAGGGACTCAACGACATCGAGAAGTTGTTGACGGACATCGACCGCATATTGAAGGGCTATCCCAACGATGCGCAGGTCGAAGAGCGAGCCGTCAATATGGTCGGCAACGTCATCCCCTTGATGGGCAACTTATGCGATCAGCTGACCGATCAAATGAGCAAAGTGATCGATCAAGTGCGCACTCTGCCGAACTATCAGATAAACTGGTCGGCAGTGCGCGAAGTGATGCGCGACTTGATGCGCGAGTTTCAGAAGCTGCGCCGAATCACCGGCAAATGCCTGCCACTGGTCAGCAACGACGAACATCGACGTATCGTCCGTGACCTCGCGGACCATATTGATAAAAAGATGGAGGCGTGCCGTTCGATGGGCGCTTGAAGTGATGGGGACAAGCCCGGAGCGCTAGCGCCGGGCGAAAGCGCCGGTCGCTTCGGCTCCGGGCTTGCAAGAAGGTGCGAGGAAGATCATGGGACGCATTCCCGAGCCAGTCGTCTTGGAGTTAGCCACACTGCCGCGCGAGCAGGTGGGGCCGTTTCTATTGCTCGGTCTGGACAAAACCGCCGACAAGGAAACGATTGACGCCCATTGGGCCGAACGCCTCAAGTGGGCGCGTAAAGGTCTCGCAAAGGTTCCGTTGGAGGACATCAATTGGGCCCGCGAGATGCTCGGCGATCTCGAACGGCGCATCCGGGCCGATGCCGCCAGTCTGAACGTCGATACCTGCGACGGCATCGTGGCGAAGCTGGCGGAGCGCTATGGGGCGCGGGAAGGTCGAACCGTTCGCACCTGGCAGCCCTTGGACCGCGAGAAAGCGTTGGCCGACTATCGACTCCCGGCCGAAGTGCCCGACCCGGACGACATCCGCGCTGCGCTCACCGTGCCGGACATTCCCGAAGACTTTCCGGCTGTATCGCTGTTGCTCGAACGGCTGGTGCAACAACCGTTGGATCCGTGGGCCATCGAATTCCCCGTTCCGTCCTCTGAGTTTTGAGTGTAAACCATGACTGGTGACTTTCCACAAAGCCTGTCGAATAACTCCGAATCGCCGACGCTTCCCAATCTGGACACGCTCGGCTCGTCCACGCTGTATAAGTTGTGCGAGGAAGTCATTGCCCTGCGCGAGTACGACAAACGCCAGCTCCGCTCGTTGGAGCAGACTCTCAATAAAGTCCGCGACGAACTGAAAACCAGCTTCAACAGCTTCGCCGCCGACACCCAACGCGCGTATCAGCAATTGCGTCAAGAGACGCACGGCGAGAAGCGCGTCAGCCTCGCGCTGCTTAACGAACTGATCGAGACGGCGCACGACTTGCAGAACATTGTGGCGGCCCGACCGTCGTTCGACGATCTCGGAGCAGTCGAACGCTGGAGCGAAGCCATTGAAGTCGAATCGCGCAAACTGGATGCCGCTTTATTGAAGCAGGGCATCCAGCCCTACGATGCCGTCATCAGTTCTCCGTACAATCCGGCGCTGCACGAGCGCGTCGGCAGCAAGCGCGTTGAGGGCATGGGACCGCTCCTCGTCGCCGAGCAAATCGAACGCGGCTACGCCAGCCAACAACCCGAATTCGTCCTTCGCCGCCCCAAAGTCATCGTCTCGGAATAGCAGTCGGCTATATCGGCGATCGGTAAGTATCGATTACGAGAAACGAAATACAGTAGAGAGTTCTATCCGTCGGCGTTCACCACATAACTTTGGAACTGATGGCTGATAGCTGATCGCTTTCAATGAGGTTTGCAACTATGCCCTACATCGGGATCGATTTCGGAACGAGCAACTCGGTCGTGGCCAATTTTCAATACGGCCAAGCGGAGGTGGTGCCCAATCACGAGGGTCAGAAGTGGACGCCGTCCATCGTCAGCCTGCGCCGCGACGGTACGTTGGCGTTCGGTCAGGAAGCCAAGGAAAACTTTGACGAACAACGCTCGATTCGTTCCATCAAGCGCATCCTCGGTACGCCGGAGCGCGTGCCGCTCGTTGGCCAAAACCTACGCACGGAACAGATCGCTGTCATGCTCTTCAGTTTGCTCAAAAAGGACGCCGAGCAAGTGCTGAACGAGAGTTTCACCAAGGCGGTCGTCACCATTCCCGCCAACTCCAAAGGGTTGGCGCGTCATGCGACGAAGTTGTGCGCTGGGGCGGCGGGACTCCAAGTGCTGACGCTCATCAACGAACCGACGGCGGCCGCGATTTGCTACGGTCTCAACGCGCAGGACGATCAGGCGGTGTTGGTGTATGACTTCGGCGGCGGCACGCTCGACGTAACGATTTTGAAGATCCATCACGGCATCTTCGAGGAGGTAGCCAGCAAGGGCATCGGCAAACTCGGCGGCGACGACATCGACTCCGCCATCGCCAAAGTGTTGGCCGAACGCTTCCAAGACAAGACGGGCTTCGACATTCTCAATTCGCCGTATCGACAACAGTTCATGCTCGCAGTCGAACGGGCCAAGATCGAGCTGTCGGTGGATCAAACCGCAGTGGCCCGAAAGGCCGAACTGGTTCCCGAACGCCATCTGAGCCTGGAGGAAGAAATCGCTCGCGGCGAGTTTGAGCGCGTTGTCATGCCGTTGATCGTCAAGTCCGGAACGGCCATCGACGAAGCGATGAAGCTGGCGAAACTGAGGCCGCGCGACATCGACCGCGTTCTCCTCGTCGGCGGCACCAGTAAGATCCCCCTCGTGCGCCGTTATGTCGCGGAGAAACTCGCCGGCAAGGAACCGGAATCGTTCGACCGTGTCGATCCGATGACCTGCGTGGCCCAAGGTGCGGCCATTGTGTCGGCCATCTTGCAGGGCGCACCGGGACTCGATAACTACGCCTACAGTGTCAAGCTCGAACATTCCCTTTGTGCCAATCCGGTCGATCAGCGCACCAACCGCGTCTTTCTCGATCCCATCGTCAAGCGCGGTTCGGACATCCCCTGTTCGTTTAGCAAGATGTACTACCCGGTCGCAGATCCCGCCGACCGCGTCCTCATCAGCGTTTATGAAGGCGACAATTACGACAATCCCGATAGCCCCGAAAATGTCAAACTGGCCGAGATTCCCTGGGAGTTTAAGCCGCCGCGCACCCAGCGCGACGGCGGACTCGACGTTGCCTTCGAGTATGGCGACGACGGCATTTTGACCGTGCAGATCCACGATCAGTACGCCGGTCAGAAAAAACGATTTGCCATCCAGCAGGCCGGCGAAGATCAGATGGATGCCTCGCAACTCATCAAGATGAAACGCATCAACGAGGAACTGATCAATCGTACCCTGGAGTTGGAAAACACGCAGGAATACAAGGATGCCGTCGAGGTTTTGAAGAAGACGGAACAAGACGTGATCCCGCGCATCGACAGCCCCGAAGACCGCCGTGAACTCGAAGATCTGTGCCGAGCCGTGCGCGAAGCAATGGCTTCCGGCGACAAGAAAAAGATGGAAGACGCCAGCGCCACGCTCAACGATCGCCTGCTCAATTACGCCTATTTGCTGTGAGGTAGCCAAGTTGTTTAGCCGCGCCCCGCAGGGGAGCGCGGATATTCGCGCTCCCCTGCGGGGCGCGGCTAAACGATCCCGCCACCAAAAGGATGCCACTCATGTTGACGTGCCCGATGTGCAAGAAGAAGCTGCGCGGGATGGAAAAGGAATGCCTCAACTGCCGTGCCGACGTTTCACTGTTGGTCGGCTATGTAGAGGATTTGCGCGAGGGATTGGCGCGCGGTGAGGCGATGACTCGCGCCGGCGAACTTGGCGAGGCCGTGTGGGCATACCTGGCCGTCCTGGAAGTCGACCCCGATAACGCCATGGCGCGGCGTCAGGTCGGCAAGGTCGCCACCGCCGTGCGCCAGTTCGACCGAACCATGCCCGGCAGACGTTGGATGAAGAAGCTCCAGAAACAGAATCGCTTTCGCCGTTGGATGGCCGAATGGAACACCGAGGGCGAATACACGCACGGTCTGCTTAACAGTCTATTCTGGTTCACAATCGTCTTCGGCGCGTTGATGGTCGGTTACGTCCTCGGGTTCAAAAGCGTCCAGCCCGACGGCCCCCCGCCGGACACGAAGATGGAGAAGGAGAAAGTGGTCCCCAAAAAGACCGGACTCGACAAACCGTTGGGCAAATGATCGTCGTTTCGCCTCCGACTGCGATTCACAACTCCCTTTCAACAAATAGGTTGCGCTTGGCATGGCCGCGAACTGTATAGCAACTGTATAATTTCTGAAAACTATACAGTTGGTATACACCACCATGCGCGAACTACCTCGACCTCCCAAAGTGACTCCCGACGCGATAGCGCATACGACTTGCTCGACTTGGTTCAACGCGGATTCTTGACAGAGATAAAACAGGGAAAGCAACGCGGATTTATACCGGCCGTAGATCTCGAACGGCGGCTCAATCCGAAGTCAAAGAAGAAAACGCGCTCGAACGATTGAGGTGCGGTATCATTTATTCGGCTTGAAGACAGGTTGCTTGCGCTCGGGCAGCTTCAGAGAGGGTGGGAGATCGGAGAGCATTTTCTTAACTGCCGGATCGTGGGCTTTGTCGCCGTTGATGAAAGTCCAGGTCTTGCCCTTATCCGGGGAAATGCCGATTAAAAACGACGACGCGGAAAGCAAGCCATCGGGTGTCTTTATCTCCAGGAAGAGAGGTATCACCGCGAAGCGCCGATCGGCGGCAAGTTGTACCGTGTCACCGACCTTGGCCGACTGAAACTCGAATCCCTTGGCCTTCATCTCTTCCAGCAGGCGCTTCATGGCCTCCAAGCTATTCCCGCGCCCGCCTCCCATGCGGATGATTTCCGGATGCGTCAAGTCGAGTATCTTTTCGCAGTCGCCCTTCCGCGTCGCTTGGGCGACCTCTTCGGCCTTGGCCTTGGCGATGGCTTCGGGTTTGTCTTCCGCCGACGCAGCCGCGCACGGAACCAGCAGAAATAGCGAGTAGACAAGTGGCTTTATCATGATTCACTCCACCATCTTTTCAATCCATGCTAACGAGGAACGAACGGCGACGCAAGAGGTCGAACGGACGGCTCAGAACCTGCCCGACCAGACTTGTGCCAGTACGGCGAAGGGCAACAGGGCGGGTGCGGATAGTACCGCCAGAGGCCAACGCCAACGCAACTGGACGCAGGCGAACCAAACACCTAACGGCAGCCAAGCGAACACGCGCGGATAGCTCCAACTGTCGCCGAATAAGCGGATCCCCCCCAATAGAGCCAGTGCCGCGCCGGCCAATGCCGTCAGGCGAATCGCGCGATCGCCGGGCGTCCACCACAGTCGCGACGCCAAGCCAATCTGAAATGCTAATGTCGCCAGGCAGACGACGTGGAACAGCGCGATCGAAGCCGGTTCGCTCGCCAGATGCGTGCAACGATAATACAAGCCGGACAACGGAAATCCGATATGACCGTCGGACGGCAACAGCGGCCAGGCACCGTAGAATCCGCGCAGCACACCCAGCCACAACGACCACATCAAGATCGCCGCGAGCAAGCCGAGCGTCCAACGTTGGTCTCGCCGCCAAACGGTGAAGGCGAGAACGAGCAGAACCACCGCGATATTCTGCTCGCGCGCCGACAGCGCGGCCGCGGCGCACAACATGGCCGACCACCACGGTCCACATCGAAGCCAAGCGATCAGCAAAGCCGCCACGGTCAAAGTGGACCACACGTCGGTCAAATTGCGCAGCAACGGCATGCCCGCGTTGACGGCGAACGGCAACAGCGTTCCCCACCATGGACTCATCCCCGTCGAGCGCGCCGTCCACGCACCCAGACCAGACAGGGCGGCGATCGCCAAGAGATTGACCAACGGCATCGCCCATAACAAACCCCGCGCATCGCCGCCGCTCAACGCCCAACAGATCGCCGGATACAGAACGCGGGCATGACGCACGGCGGGCACGTCGAGGTCGAGCGCATGGGAACGCCAAGGAGCCTGAGCCAATACATAGTAAAACTGGCCGTCGTAGCCGTTGCGGTCGAAGCCCGTGCCGAGCTGTTCGTAGGGGGGGTGTCCGGCGACTTCCCGCGCCGCGCACACCAGCGCCGATAAGTCGCCGTGAAACGCCGCCACATAGCCGACTATCAGCGAAAGATGGAACACAACACTCGACATCACGGGCAGCAATAGGCTGGGCGACAATTCGACGGGACGCCTGGCGGAGGATGCGACAAGGAATCGGAGCGACAGGGAGATGGATTTCGCGGAGGAGCGCGTTCCCTCCGTGTTTCGTACGATTGTATTCACCGTGTCACCCTGTCACAACTTATGCCGCGCGGCGTACTTGTTGACGGAGGAAGCTGGCGCAGCTTTGAATCACGCGGCGTTGCTGTTCGCCCTTGAGTTCCGGGTAGATGGGCAAGGCGAGAACCTGACGGGCCGCTTCTTCGCTGGCTGGGAAATCGCCGGTGCGGTAGCCGAGGTAGCGCAGGCATTCCTGTTGATGCAGAGCCAGGGGATAGTAAATCTCACAGCCGATGTTCTCGGCCTTCAGATGGCGGACGAGTGCGTCGCGCTGTCCGTTGGCAACACGGACGACGTACTGGTTGAACGTATGACGGCGGTGCGGACGGCGGATGGGACGCTCCAGGAAATGCGTCAGATGATGCTCCTCAATCAGGGCGTCGTAGCGGCCGGCCGCCGCTTGGCGATCGCCGATCCAGCGTTCCAAGTGCGGCAGCTTGACGCGCAACATGGCCGCCTGCACGGCGTCGATGCGAGCGTTCCAACCGAGGTATTTATGATAGTAGCGAGGCTCCATGCCGTGGACGCGCAGACATTTCATGCGCCCGGCCCACTCCGGATCGTTGGTGACGACCATGCCCGCGTCGCCATAGGCACCGAGATTTTTTGTCGGATAAAAACTCAAGCAGCCGAGGCTCCCCAGACTGCCGGCGCGTTTGCCCTGATACTCCGCGCCGAGTGCCTGAGCGGCGTCTTCCACGACGATCAAATCGTGCCGTTCGGCGATCCGCCAGAGCGGCTCCATGTCGGCGCATTGACCGAACAGATGTACGACCATGAGAGCGCGGGTGCGCGACGTGATCTTGTTCTCAACTTGCAGTGGATCCATGTTGTAGGTAATCGGATCGATGTCGCAGAATACCGGACGCAACCCGGCTCGGCAGATCGAGCCGGCCGTGGCGAAAAAGGTGAAGGTGGGCAAGATAACCTCGTCTCCCGGTTCGAGGTCGAGGGCGTGTAGCGCCAGCGAGAGCGCATCGCTCCCGGAACCGCAACCGACGCCGTGGGCCACTCCACAAGCGCGGGCGACTTCCGACTCCAAGGCGGCGACTTCAGGGCCGAGAATCACTTGTCCGGACGCGAGGACGCGCAGCACGGCGGCCTCCATCTCCGGCTGTAGCTCCCGGTATTGCGTCTGTAGATCGCACAGAGGTACGCCCGCTCCCAAATTGTTTGGCATCTGTCGGCTCCTTCCGGTTCTGCCCTATCTCGGAAAACACGGTATGCCGAGCGGCTCGGAAAGTCAAGGCGTTCTGCCCTTACCAAACGGCCTTCGAGTGTTGCAACGGTTGCAACGAACGGTCTTGGTTAGCCGCGCAGTGGAGCGCGTTGCCCCACGCTCCGCTGCGCGGCGCATCTAACCAAGATGTGCGCAATTCTCAGGAAAAACTCCTAGAACCACGAGATTCATCCGAAATGTCCCTTTTGCCATTTTTTGCTCTTCCCACTATCGAGCAAATCGTCTAATATCGTTAAAAGGTGAACGAAACGCCCCGGCTCAATCCATTCCCCAGGAGCGCGAAACCGATGATCTCGACGACCGTGTCGCTCAGTTCTTATCCAAACCCAACAAACTACGGCAGCCAAACAACCTTTACCGCAATCATCAATCCCGGGCAAAGCGGCGGTCCAGCGATGACCGGAAGCGTTGTTTTCTTCAACGGTAATGTCGCTCTAGGCAGCGCACCCGTCTACTGGAACGGCAGCGCCGGCGCGACGCAGTTTTCCTACGCCAAACGATGACGACTTGGACCGCCTGTCCACGGTGCAGGATTCTTTCAGCACGACGCTGACCAACACCTATGATGCCGCCGACAACCGAACGCAAGTGCAAGATTCGTTCGGCACCACGACCACGCGAGATTATGATGTCCTCAATCGTATCACGTCGCTACAATTGGGTGGCACGGGTCAGACGCCGTTGCGCGAGGATTTCACCTACACGGCGCGCGATCAGTTGGCGACGCAGACGCGCTACAGCGATTTGGCTGGCCAGAACAAGATCGGTTCTTCGATGCTCGGCTATGATAGTGTGGGCCGCTTGACGAATTTGCAACATCTCGATGGCAGCGGCAACAACATCGCCGATTACGTCAACGCCTTTGACCTGGCCAGTCGCATCACGTCCGAGACGCTGAACGGCGGCACGCCGACGAATTACAGCTATGATATCACTAAGGCCACGCAAAGGACGACAGCCGGCTTGCAAATGCAGGCGACGTATGTATACGATGCGCTTGGCCAGCGGATCGAGTAAGACGTGACGCAGGGTGGCAGCACTGTGACCACGCGCTTCGCCTATGACGGCCGCGAGATTTGGGCAGACTTGACCTCGACCAATTCGTTGCAGACTCGCTATGTGCGGGGCGAGAGAGTGTTGGAGTTGTTGGCGCGAATTGCGGGCGGGACCGTAGCCTGGATCTTGGCTGATCGCATGGGTTCGGTGCGCAATGTGGTGGGTAACACGGGCGCGGTGATCGATACGATCAGCTACGATGGTTACGGCAACATAACCAACGAGTCGAGCCCGAGCAACGGCGGGCATTGCAAATATGATGGATATCGGTATGACAGCGAGACGGGATGGTATCGCCCAGACCCCACTGTCGGGAGGTATTACGTTTCATCGGTAGGTGGTTGGTTTGGGCAGGATTCGCTTGGCTTTCTTGCGGGAGATGCGAATTTGTATCGGTATGTGGTGAACAATCCTGTAAATGCGATGGATCCAAGTGGACTTGATGTGTATGTTTTTTGGGTTGAAGGAGCCAGGTTTGACATTGAAAAAAAGGAGTCACCGAATCGAGTGTTATATAACAATATTATTAAACCATTAATGGATAAGTATAAGGACCAGAAAAAGCTTCATTGGGTCAGAATGGAAACAGGATGGGGAGCTGTAGCCAAACAACGCGCCAGAATAGTTGAAGAAGGTATGCGAAAAAGGTGTGATAACAAAGATAGCGTCGTCCTTATTGGGTACAGTTGGGGCGGTTGGATTGTTGTAGAAGCCTTGGAAATGATGTATATTAACAAGGCCGGGTTCAGACAAAAACCTTTTACGGTCGATATCGTATATACCATTGATCCAGTAGCCGGTAATCCTCTACGCGATGCAAATAAAACCCAATTTGGACATGAATCGAGAGACAAAAGATCCGGGGCGAAGATTGTGGTTGTTTACGGACAGTTCAAGGAGTGGTACAATTGGTATCAACAAGTTGAAAAAAAAACTGCTTGGAAAGAACCCGATTTGGGGACGCAAAATTCCAGATGGAAGGGTCAAGAATAAAGAATTTAAAAGGGCTGATTTTGCGAACCCTGATAATGCACATACTGAAATATGCGAGAAAAAAGAAATCAAAGATGCCATCGATGACGGGATCAAGAAATTGTTAAAACCCCAATGAGCCGATCCAGCTGCGATCCCGCATAGACATGGACTTGAGTCCGGACCAGCGGGGAGTGTCCAGTTTCCGCTGAATTTGAATGGGGCGCGGGACCTTTTCCCTTACTGTAGGCATGCTCCGAGACGCGGTCTGTGGCAAACGCAATTGGGTCCGAAACAAAACCGTGTTTTCCCGAATGAGGAGGATCTTAAAATGTTCTTAGTGTCGTTGCTTTCTGTGTTGATATATTGTCTTATGCCTCCAAATGTCTCTACTTCCGAAATCAGTGAGAAAGGATTAACCACTGGCGGATTTACGGATTCGCCCTGCTGTTTCCAACAACTTAACGTCAATACCATCTCTCAGATTATTGAATTGTCCGTAGATAATTTCTTGAAGGCTGAGCATGCAACGATTTTCAATATCACAGACGAACAGTGCATGGATCTGTTCGCGGATCGCGTTATTGGCATCGAAGGATATGAGCAGAATTATTTCAAAATAAGACGAACGTGTCTTGTACTGTGTTTTAAACGGAAAGAGCTCGTTAGTAGATTAACCTCAATATGCTTTTCGCCAATTTGGCGGGCCTCTTCGGGGGGCATGTCGTATTACCAGAGATTCAACGGAGGTTGGAAAAGACAGGCCATTCGATACGTCTCTACACGGAAATATTGTGGACTATTCCTCGACAAACCATTGCCTGTTTACTTTGAGGATGACGTCGTCGCGTGGAACTTGAATTGTGACTGGCCTTGCCCTATGTTGTATGAGATTGAGGCATCCCGAGGAGTTCCCTCGATTTCCCTCGTATATCCGGGCGATAAGGAAACTAAGAAATTCAAGAGAATGGCTGTTATTCCTAACAAATACTCATTTATTTTCATTTCGAATAACATCTGTTGTGTATGGTTTCAGTCCAAAGCTGCCTCGCGAAGATGGGTGATAGAGTTATGGTTTCGTGAAGTAAAAAAGGGTGAGAAAAATAAAAAAGGTGGGGACTCGTAGTCACTGAGTCCAGCGTCCGAAACGACACTCTACCCGCGACAACGAGCGGTAAATCCAGCGAATTCTCAAAGGTCAGTAGCATTTCCAATGCTGGACTCGGTAAGGAAAGTCGGTATGAAATGAAAAGCGGACGCATCTTTTTTCCTTGATTTTACACTTTTTATTACGAATTTTGACTTATTCTTGACGCGGCTGGCTGTATTCGCATCCGCACACGAAGGTGGAACACCATGACGCAGGACAGCGCCGAAGCGCACACCGACGCCCTCGCCGACACCACTCCGCCGCCAGAATCAGCCGCGCCTGGCGGCGACATCTCCGCCCGCGAGGCCATCCACCGTGCCGTCGCCGAACTCGGCCCCGAGGCCGAAATCGACGACGTACTCACCTACCTCCGGGCCAAGTACGGACTCTGTCCGCCGCGCGTCACCGCCCAGAGCTACCTGTCCCTCGCCCGCAAAGACGCCCGCGACGGAACCTCGACCGAAACGCGCCGCCGAGGTCGTCCGCGCAAACTCGCCGCCAACTACCTATGCTTCCCGCCACCCAGTCCCACCCTCCACGATGCGATCGACGCCGTGGAAATCTTGCGCGACTTGTGCGACCGTCTCGGCGACGACGACGTTTGCCGCCTCCTCGACGCCCTCTAACTCGCCACGGTTGCGCAGAAAGGGCGAAATGGGGAAGGGAACGTCTGGCCCTCCGGCAAGAGCGGGCTTGCCCTTCAAGGCGAGTGTCGGTACTCTTACAATTCGTGCAACAATTGCGGCATCTTTCTCAGCGCTCGGAGAAGATGGCGATGATCGCGACGACGACATTCATCAAATCCAGTCCCAACTCCTCGACGTTCGGCTCCGGCCCCACGTTCGCGGCCACCATCGCGCCCGGCCAGACCGGCGGCTCGACTATCTTCACCGACGCGGTGGGAATTGTCACGTCGCAGACGAACGCGGCGGGCGCGGTGACGAACTACGTCTACGATGCGTTGAATCGACAGACGCAGGTGATTGAGTTGGCGCTCACGAACGGTTTGGGGGTGGTTACGGCTTATAGTTATGATGCCCTGAACCGCCGCGTGACGCAGACGGATGCGTATGGTACGAGTTTGGCGCGGACGCTGACGACGGAGTATGACGCCGACGATAATGTCGTTGCGACCATTGATGCCTTGGGCTATAAGACGAGCTACGGTTACGATGCGCT
>JAKBCS010000045.1 GCA_021807595.1 Planctomycetota bacterium
CGCACCAACACGTTCGACGGCGTCTTGAGTTCCTCGAACGGCTCGACGGCGATAAACGGATCGTCGCGCGCCGTCAGGATCAACGCCGGTTGGACGATGTTTGGAATGAGCGGTGCGGACGAGGCGCGGCGGTAATAATCCATCGCGTCGAGGAAGCCGGAGCGCGGGGCGGTGTACCAGTCGTCGAAAGCTCGCAGCGTCAAGCGGCCGGACGGAAAGCGCAAGGGCGGCAGATCGGGAAAGAGGCGTTGGCGTTGCCGAGCGTCGAAGAGGAGATCGCGACAAAAGTTATCTTCATAGATGCGATTGCGCGGCTGGGCCAATAAGTCGCAGCAGCGCGGCAGGTCGATGGGAGGCGACACGGCGACGAGGCGCTTCAAGCCGGGAGGAGGGCGGTGGGCGGATTCGCCGGCCATGCGCAACACCAATGCGCCGCCCAACGACAACCCCACCGCCAACAACGGCGACGGCGGACTCCAGGTGTGTATCTCTTCCAAGGCGGCACGGATGTCGCTGGAGCGTCCCGCATGATACACGTTGCGCGCCAGCCTCAGTCCCGTTCCCGCGCCGCGTAGATCCATGCGGACCACACGCACGCGCCGCGTCAACAGCAGAGCGGCCAGACGGCGAATGTGCGCCGAAGCGTGCGAGCCGCTCAGGCCGTGAACCAGCAAGGCCAACGGATCGCCGACCTTCCAGCCCAACGGCGTATTGTTGTGCAATACTAAGGCGTCGCCATCGGGCAGACGAACGAGATGGCGTCGGTCGGGAACGGGACAATCTAAACCGGGAACCAGAACGCCGAGGAGCGTTTGAACGTGAGCATTTCGTAAAAGGGGTAGCGGGCGAAAGTCGAAATCCGCAAGTTGTCTTTGCAGTTCCGAAGTTGTCGGGCGTATCATCGTGGGTTACTCCGAGTGACCGAATCCTCCACAGCGCGGCGATACCGCTTCCTCCTATCTTAGAATCTCCTCGATTCCGCGTCAGCCCGCAACGACGGCAGAGAGCATTATTCTCTTCGCTCCGCTTCCCGTCTCATCTGTTGCCACAATGCCGCGACGTGTTCGCGCTCCGTCGCCTCCGCGCCGATGGAGACGCGGACCAGCCAACGGCCATCCAACAGCGCCGGGGTGAGATAAGCCGCCCCGGATCGGTTGAGGCGTTCGACCCAGGCCAGCGTGTGCCGATCCAGCATTTCGCCTTGCTGTCCCGGTGGTTCGTGGCGGACGCAGACTGTTTGCAGCGGAACCGGAGCCACGACGCGCCAGTTCGGCGCGGCGGCCACTTGCTCGGCCAACCACTGAGCGTTGCCGAGATCGCGGCGCAGACGGGCCTGTAGGTTCTTCACCCCCTCGGCGCGGAGCAGACACCACAGTTTGAGCGCGCGGAAACGCCGTCCCAGAGGGATGCCCCAATCGCGCAGATTCTTGACGCTTCCGTCCACCGCCGATTGCAGATAACTCGGATTGGTGGACATCACACGAATAAGATGTTGCGGATCGCGGATGTAGTAGAGCGAGCAATCGAAGGCCACGCCGGGCCATTTGTGGGCGTTGAAAACCAACGAGTCGGCCCCTTCGATGCCGTGCCACAAGCTGCGATATTCGGGCAGCATCATGGCCGCTCCCGCCATTGCCGCATCGACGTGCAGCCAAAGACCCCGTTGGCGCGCGATAGCGGCAAGCGGTTCAAGCGGATCGAAAGCGGTGCAAGTGGTGGTTCCGCTGGTGGCCACGATGGCGCACGGTCGCCCGCCGGCGCGGACATCGCGATTGATGGCCGCCTCCAGCTCCGCCGGACGCAAAGCATAGGCGCGATCGTGAGCAATGGCGCGCACGTTGGCGCGACCGAATCCGGCGAGGAGGGCCGCTTTCTCGACCGAGCTATGGCTTTGATCGGAAGTGTAGACGAGGAGCGGGCGCTCCTCAGCTTGCAGACCGCCGCCGTTCAGACTGTAGCCCGTCGTTCGTTCGCGGGCGCACAACAGGGCGACCAGCGTACTCGTCGAGGCCGTGTCCGCAATCACGCCGCTCCATTCCCGCGACAGACCGACGAGTTGGCGCATCCAATCGACGACAACTTCCTCCAGCTCGGTCAGCGCCGGACTGGCTTGCCACGATAGCCCAAGCACGCCCAGGCCGGTGCTGAGGTAATCGCCCAGCACACTGGCCAAGGCGGCATTGGCGGGAAAATAGCCGAAAAAGCTCGGATGCTGCCAGTGCGTCAACCCCGGCAGTAACACGCGCTCCAGATCGTGGAAGACGGCGGCGAAGTCCTCGCCCTCTTGCGGTGGAGCGGTCGGCAGCGCCGCCTTGATGTCGCCGGGCGCGGTCTGAGCGATCGCGGATCGTTCGGCCAGGCTTTCACGATAGTCGGCGATCCAATCGATGAGTCGATGTCCGTGGCGTCGAAAATCATCGGGAGTCATAGCGATTCTATCAACGGAGGTATTATGTCTGTAGTGCATTCAAGGTAGGGCGCTGCCAGGGTCGTCGGCGAGCGGGCCGATTCGAATAGCGTCTCTACTGGAGGAAATCATGGACTCGATTCCACCTCACTACAGTAAAGAAGAATTCGCTCGCCGCGGCGAGGAGATTTTCGAGCGCGACTTCCGCTCTCCGGTCAAAAAGACACTCGCACGCCATGAAGCACAGCGGGGGCCAACCCGGCCATCCCCGTCAGCAACGGCTGCTCGTTCCTTCCGAACAGGTTCCACAACCCATGCCATGCAAACCCACGGTCTGCCGTATCGGTGCCCCTCGTGAGCGCTTTCGACCGTGCATCGAACCGATCCGAGCGCCGTCGCTAACGCTTCCGGCTCTGAACCATCGCAGGTTTTACGCGCCGTCCGCCACGCCGCGGCGCGGACACAATGCGGCCAACGAACACGTCTCGCACTGCGGCTTGCGCGCTTGGCATACCTGCCGACCGTGGAAAATCATGCGATGGGCGAACATCGTCCAATCTTTGCGGGGGATCAGGTCCATCAGATCGCGTTCGATCTTCACCGGGTCATCGTGTTCGCTCAGCCCCATGCGACGACTGAGCCGACCCACATGCGTATCGACCGGAATGCCGGGCACGTCGAAGGCGTTGCCCAGAATGACGTTGGCCGTCTTGCGACCCACGCCGGGCAACGGCACCAGTTCTTCCATCGTGCGCGGCACCTCGCCGCCGTGCTGCTCCACCAGCTTTCGGCAGCAGGCCAGGATATTCTTCGCCTTGTTGCGAAAGAAACCAGTCGATTGGATCAGCTTCTCTAACTCGCTCGGTTTCGCCGCGGCGAAGGCGTGGGCATCGGGATAGCGAGCGAACAGCGCCGGGGTCACGCGGTTGACGCGCTCATCGGTGCATTGCGCCGACAAGATGGTGGCCACGAGCAGTTGCAGCGGCGTGTCGTAGTCGAGCGCGCAGTGGGCATCGGGATACAGTTTCGCCAGTTTTCGGGCGATGCTTCCGGCGCGCGCGCGCAGGGGGTTGGATGACTTCATCGAGGCATGGTAGCAAATGGCGGCCCCCGGCGACAGAGGCAAACCCATCGCCACCTCGCTCGCCTCTCCCCTGTACTCGCGGGGAAAGGTGCTTTTCGGATCGCCTCTAACGCGGGCGATTCGACGCGCCGCTTCGGGGCGATGGTAGAACGGCCAGCGAAACGAGGCAGCCGGGAAGGGCGGTATCGCCGGGCGCGGAGAGGACCAGAGCGATTCGGCGGCACGCAAGCGACTTATAGGAGCGGACCTGCTCGCGGAGTTCGGCAAGGAGATCGGTTTGTCCGTTCGTCTCGGCAACAGCCGATGCGCGCCGGGCGGCGGCGAGAGCGGCAAACGGACGGAGGTTGACCGCCAGTGCCCTGGCCAACGTTTGAATCCTATCCGCGCGCGGCGGATCGCTGGCATTGCAAGCCTGCTCGGCCAAAAAGAGGGCAAACGGCGGATAGTTCTTGCGCCGCACCTTCCCACCGCAATACAACTCCGCCGACTCGCGGATTTTATCGAGAAACTCGGGATCGAGCCGTCGTCCTTCTCGATAGGCTTCCTCCGCGCCGCTTCGATCCCCCAAACGATCCAAGACCGCCCCCAAGTTGTAGATGTTGAACGCCTTTTCCGATTCTTCTTGGCATGCCGCCTCGAACTCTTGGCGCGCCTCTTCGTTGCGCCCCAGGCAGACGAACGCTCGCCCCAATCGACTGCGGACACCGGCATTATTCGGAGCGATGGCCTCCGCTTTTCGATAGTAGGCCAACGCCTCCTCGATCTTTCCTCTATCGAGCCGAAAGTCCCCCAACATCGTCAATGCGAACAGCGATTCGGGATACATGCGCAGGCCGATCGCAAACTGCTTTTCGGCTTCGTCGAGCATGTCGGCGTTGTAGAAAAAGAGTCCATAGTAGCATCGTCCGATCGAGCTGTCGGCCACGTCCACCACGCGATACCATAGGATTTCGTCTTCGCGCCAGAACGTGGTTTGCCGGAACGTCAGCGCCAGACAGGCGAGCAGCAACGCGCTCGCCGCCAGCCCAGTCGCGAGGCGCAGCCCAAGGGCGACCTCCGGCAGCGCCGGGATGCTCCAGGCGAGCGCCATGAAAATACCGATGAGCGGAATGTAGGTGTAGCGGTCGGCCATGCTCTGCAAGCCGACTTGCACCAAACCGATAACGGGGACAAGCGTTCCCAGATACCACAACCAACCGACCAACAGAGCCGGACGTTTGCGGAAACCGAGAAAGACGACGAGACTCAAAAGCAACAAGACCGCGGCGGAAACGAGGACGGGCTTCACGGGCAAAAGGCGGCCTTGATGTTGATAGAATACCGCCAGGTCCATCGGCCAAACCGTCTTGCGCAGGTAAGTCGCATAGGACACCACAGCGTTGCCGACGCGGAACCCTACGGAGAGATGTTCGCCCGGCCGCATCGCCCGTTTCTGCGCCAACACGGTGACAGTCGCGGAAGCCAGTGACAACAGCAGCAGCGGCAGCTTTTCCAGAACGAGCCGCCACCATTCGGCGGGAGCGAAGCGAGGCACCGGCGAACCGGCGGCGTGAACTGCCGGGTCCACCACACTCGGCGACCAAGGGCAGCGGCGCAGCGGCCAATAATCCATCAACAACAAAACGAAAGGCCACGTCACCAACATCGGCTTACAGAGCAACCCCACGACGAACGCGGCCACGACCGTCAAATATCTCTCCAACGAGGGTCGCGCCGCATACAGCGCGTACAAACCCAAGGTGAGTATGGCGAAGAAGGTGCTGAGTACGTCTTTGCGCTCGGAAACCCAGGCGGCCGATTCGACGTGCAGTGGATGCAGACCGAACAGGGCGGCCACCAAGGCGGGCCTCCAGTCTTCGCCCGTCATTCGCCGCAACACCAGAAACAAGCCGACCGTGCTGGCGATGTGCCAGATCACATTGACGATATGATGCTGCCGCGCGCGCAGACCAAACAATTGGCAATCGAGTTGGTGCGACATCCATGTGAGCGGATGCCAATTGGCCGCGTAAAAACTCGTCCACGCCCAGACGATATTGGCGCGCGTCAACCCCGTGGAAACGTGGGGATTATTGGAGACGTAGGTGGGATCGTCGAAATTGACGAAATCGCATTGGATTACGGGAAGATACGCCAGCATGACGGCGAGGACAAGACCGAGACAGATTCGCAGCGGGAGGCGATTTTCCATGTGCGGCGGCTCTCCACGTCGGGCGGCGAGGGGGGGCGAACTACGTTGTATCTTCTATATTGCGCGCATTTATTCGGCAACAAGACGATGTATCGGTGAATCTCGCCGCGATTCGTCTCACCTTACAAAAGCCCCGATGCCCGTTTGCGGACATGCACCCGCGTTGGAGTACCGCTTGACAGGGCCGGGAGGAGCAAGTTAGGATCACTTGAAGAATAATAAGAGACAAAGGAACAGCGTCATGCGACCGGAAGACATGCTGTTTTGGTTGCAAGCCCAACCGTTCCAACCCTTTCGCGTTACCCTTAACAGCGGACGAACATTCGAGGTTCGACATCCCGAGATGGTGCGCCGGATGCGGACGAGCCTCCTCCATTTCACGCCGATGGACGCGGCGACGCGATTTTCCCACGAAAACAATTAAAAGCGGCGCTCCGCAAGGGACAAGACTTCCTGCCATGAACTCTCCCGATCCGTCGCTTCCCATTGACTCGCCCCGTTCCGAGGGACCGCCTTCTCCGACGCCTTATTTCGTGCGCGGCAGCACGGTTTTCGCCGCCGCTCTGCTCTCCACGACCTTTTTGCTGTTGAGCTATTGGCCTCTGTGGCACAGCGACATTTGGGGGCATCTGAAGTACGGCGAATGGATCGTTCGGCACCATCGCCTGCCGGAGAAAGAGCTTTTTCTATCTCCCGAAGATCAGCAACCGTACATCGGCTTTTACTGGTTGATGCAGGCGAGCAGTTATGCCCTGTTCTCTCTCGGCGAACGCCTGGCCGGCGGGGATGAACTGCATCGTTCGGCCGGCGGAGCGGAGCTGCTGGCCGCGCAGTACGCCGCCCTAAGCCTGCTCAGCTGCTACCTTCAGCTGTTGGCCTATCGTCGCACCAGCGGTTCGACGCCGCTAGCGTGCATGGGGCTGATTCTCGCCGTCGCGACCGTCAGTCGCGTCCAACGTCCGCAAGTCGCCGGCGAGGTTTGCTTTGCTGCCGTGTTGTGGGCACTCAGTGGGCCGATGCTGTCGCGGCGCGCGCTGCTCTTGATCCCGTTGTGTCTGGCTTTGTGGGCAAACTTGCACGGTTCCTATGCGGCTGGCTTGGTGCTGATCGGGCTGTTTTTCGTGGGCCGTCTTATCGATGTGGGGCGCGCGGCGGGTTCGTGGCGCTGGAAGACCCTCACCGGCGACGTTCAAGTACGCCGATTGTTTTTGGCCGGTCTCCTCTCTACCCTCGCCGTCGCTTTGTTGAATCCGCATGGCCCGCGCTTGTTCGTGGATACATTGCTCTTTTCCCAGCTTCCCAATGTTCCCGCGATGGACGAATGGAACCCCTTGGATTTTCGCTGGGGTTACGGCGATCATTGGCTGTATATCGGGACGATTATTCTGGTAATTGTCGCTCAAATCGTCAGTCCGCGCCTCTTGTCGCCGACCGCTCTACTTTTGTGCGTCAGCTTTGGGGCGATGCCGTTGAAGTCGCAGCGCATGTTGATCTGGTGGTACATGCTGGTTCCGTGGATCGTTCTGCCCGCGTGGGCCGAGTTCGGTCGGAGCCTGAAATGGTCCTGGCTGCACTATCGAAGCGAGGCGACGGGCGGCAAGACGCTGATGGCCGTCAGTTTCGTCGTACTCGCCGTGTGGTTGTCGCCGCCGTCGCGCTGGCTACGCTCCGGTCAACCTCGGCCGCTGGATCGCATCTTGGGCTTGGGAACACCCTGGCAACTGGCCGACCAACTGACGAGGTCGAATGCCAAGACTTACTATCCGGAACTCGCCAACGCCCTCAACGACTATCCCGATCGCCGATACCACGGAGCCATCTTCACCACGCTTACACAGGGCGATTATCTCCTGTGGTCTTTGCCCGCCGATGTCCCCGTGTTGATGTACTCGCACGTTCACCTCTTTTCCGAAAAATACTTTCGCAATTGTATTCAAGTCTTGACCGCGGAGCCGGGCTGGCGCGGCGCGCTCGATCGCGAAGGTGTCAATATGGTGGTCGTCGAGGTCGAGGATCATCCGCAACTGACCCAGGCTCTCAAGGCCGACCCCGAATGGAAGATCGTCGTCGATGAAACGGGCCTGAGTAGCAAACCCGATTCGCGCACGCGCCTCCTGGTAGCTGTGCGGAAGGTGCCGCTGGCGGCGAATAACTGAAGCCTTTCAATCGCTACTGTCGATACTACCTGCACAACCCGATCCGCACTTACCGCAGACAGCGCCGTCCTCGCGGAGGGCGAAGAGAGCGTGCCGTCCGAATACTCTCTTTGGGTGGCTTTCCCGAATACGACAGGAAAGAGAACGGTCATGTGGAAAATGGCAGCCAGAGGTCCAAACGCCTCTCGACAGTCTGATCGAAGACCATTCCGGAAATCTCCGGAGAGGCGCGGGAAGTTGGCGACGTGCTGCGCCTTGGCGGCGTGGCTGAGTGCCGGACTTCTCGACGCCGCCGAGCCAAATTGGAATCCGTTGGTATTGACCCAGGCCGCCCAGCCTGCGCCGCTGGTGCAACCTGCGCCGCTGCCGGGAGCGGCTCCTCAACCGTTGCCGCAACCCCAGCCGATTGCCACCCTGCCTCCGTCGCGAACCGTCGAAGGGTTCCGTCCCGGACAGACGCGGCTGGAACGGCTCGGCAACGAACCCGGTCCGTTTGGTAGTACGCCCATCCCTACCGACCAAGACCTGGCCGATCAAAAGAAGTACGTCCAGGAAATCGTCGATCCGCGCAACGTCCTCGATCTGGTTCTCGATCGCACGCGCATCATTCGGACCAATGAACCGCCCAAGCGCGTGCAGATCGGCGACGAGACGGTCGCCAGCTTCAGCACCGTCAGCCCCACCGAGGTCGCGCTGTTGGGCAAGCAGGTCAATACGACTGTCCTCAATTTGTGGTTTGCCGATCCGAAAAATCCTCAAAAGGATAAGATCCTCAGCTACCTCGTTCGCGTCATCCCCGATCCGGAAGTCAAGGAGCGTCTGGAGCGCACCTACCGCGCGCTGCAAGAAGAGATCAACAAGACGTTTCCTGACAGTCTGATTTGCCTGTCGCTGGTCGGCGATAAGCTGGTGTTGACCGGACAGCCCAAGGACTCCGCCGAGGCGACGATGATCTTGCGCATCGTCCAGGCCAATGCGCCCGGCGGCGGCGGCGGTGGCGCGGGTCCGGCCCAAGCGGCGGGCACGCCCAACGGCATCCCCGTCGGTACGATTCAACAGACCGGATTTAATCCAGGCGATCCCAATGCACCCACCGGACTACCCGGTCTGAACAGCTTCCTCATCGCCGGTGGTCCCAACGTCATCAACCTCATGCGCGTCCCCGGCGAACAGCAAGTGATGCTCAAGGTGATGGTGGCCGAGGTTAATCGTTCGGCGGCCCGGTCGATCGGCGTCAATTTCAATATCACCAACAACAACGGCATCACGCTGTTCGGCCAGAACACCGGCAACCTGTTCGCCGGAGGTCTCGGCGCGTTCGGCGGCTTCGGCGGCATCGGAGCCGCAGGCAACGGTTCCGGCAACGTCGGCATCGGCGGGTTCATCAACACCGGCTTCGGCAACATCGTCAACAACCTCAGCATCAACCTCGACCACGCCAACATCCCCATTGCCATCAGCGCTCTGCGGAATCTCAATTATGCCCGCTCCCTCGCCGAGCCGAACCTGGTCACCCTCAACGGACAGACCGCGTTCTTCTTCGCCGGCGGCGAATTTCCCGTGCCGGTCATCAGCGGCTTTACGGCCGCGGGTCTGCAAGGGGTCAACTTTATCCCCTTCGGCGTGATGCTCAGCTTCACGCCCTACGTCACCGACAAGGATCGCATCCGCCTCAGTATGTTCGCCACCGTCAGCACGCGCAACGAGAGCCTGGGTAGCTCCGGCTTCGGTGGTGGCGGCGGCGGCGGTTTGGGCGGCGGCGGTTTGGGCGGCTTCGGTGGTGGCGGCGGCGGTTTGGGCGGCGGCGGTTTGGGTGGTGGCGGCGGCGGTTTGGGCGGCGGCGGCGGCGGCGGCGGGTTCGTGCCCGGACTCAATGCCCGCACCTTCTCCACGACCGTCGAACTGCGCGAAGGACAAACGCTGGCCGTCGCGGGACTCATTCAACACAGCCTGGGAGGCGACTCCACTCGCGTGCCGTTCTTCGGCGACTTGCCCTTGATCGGCTCCTTGTTCGGCTTCAACGGCAATTCGCATTCCGAACAGGAGTTGGTCGTACTGGTCACGCCGGAACTGGTGCATCCGCTCGAACCCAAGGAATGCCCGCCGCTGCCGGGTTCCGACATCTTCGAGCCGGGAGACCTGGAGTTCTACTTGCTCAATCGCATGGAGAGCCGGCGCATGGTCGATTATCGCTCGTCGGTGCGAACGGACATGGCCCGCATGGCGGCTTATCGTCACTGTGAGGATCAATACATTCTTGGTCCGCACGGCCAGACCGACGGGCCATCCTCGAACCCCGCCGTTCCGCTCAATCCGAACTCGGACGGGACCAACTCGCCCTACGCTCCGCCCGCCCAACCGATGCAACCGCCTCCGGATCGCTTCCGGCGACCGACGCTCGGCCCCCCAGGCGGTCCATATCTGACACCGACTTCCGCGCCGAACCCGTAAGGCGAACCGGCAGCGTAAGCTGCCGAGTGATACACCCGAACCCGGCAGCGAAAGCTGCCGGGTTGCAAGACCCCTGACCCAAACGAGGATTGTTATGACCCTTTCCCGAAAGCGAGCGAGCCGCTGGCTGGCGTGGACGGCGGGAGTGCTGGCGACGTGTGCCAGTCCCTGCTGGGCCGACAGCTGCGGCTGTAACACCACCGCCGCCGCCGGCGGCGCTCCCGTCAAAAAGAGTACCGGCCGCAATTGGTTCAAACGCATCGATAACTGCGCGACCATCCCCAAAGGGGCGATCCCGCAGCCGTATGGCTGGTTCGTCCACGGCTGGCAAAACGCCCAGTGCGCCAAGGCCGAAGCCGACGACTTCGTCGTCTATAAACACGAATGGTTCAAAGGCGGCAGCGAACTGGGACCGTATGGCATCTATCACATGCAGCAGATGCTCAAACGCTTGCCCAGCGTGCCGTTCCCGGTCTTGTTGCAAGTCGAATCGCAAGACCCGCAGCGCAACGAGATGCGCCGCGCCGTGGTCGTCAATCTCCTGGCCCAGTCCGGGATTGCCGACTCCGAAACGCGCGTTGTCCTCGGCTATCCGGAGGCCGAGGGGTTGTATGGCGACGAAGCCCCGCGCATCTATCGACAGATGATCACGCGGCAGAATCCGTTCAATATGTTCGGCGGCGGCTTTGGCGGCGGCGGCGGCGGGTTTGGCGGACTCAACTCGGTGCCCGGAGGCGGAACCTACGGTGGCTTCGGCGGCCCACCCGTCGCCGTGCCTCAAAACTTGCCCTAACGCCGTGTGCGGCACGGACCCCGCTTGCCTGCCTCTCCTCCAAGAGGGCGGCAAGCGGCGGTCGTGATGTGTGACTTTCTTAAGGAGACGAATATGCGTCGCGTTTGTCCTTGGCACATGCTGACCGGTCTCGTGATATTCGGCGCGGCCGTCGGCTGCCGCACGCCGGGGATACCTTCGCTGGCAGCCACCAAGCCCGTGGACCCCATTGGTCAAGTGGCTCCGCCGGTCGATGGCTCGGTCGAGGCCAAGGACAAAGATCTCTCGCCCGATGAAACCTCGCGCGTGTGCGTCAGTGCTGCCGAAGAACTGGCCAAGAGCGGCGACGAAGTTCACGCCATCCTCCTCTACGAGAAAGCGCGAAAAACCAATCCGAAATGCGCGGTAAGCCGCAAGCTGGCGGTTCTCTACGACCGTCAGGGCGATTTCCAAAAGGCGCAAGAAGAGTATCTCAAAGCTCTGAAAAAGACGCCGAAAGACGCCGATCTCCTCAACGATTTCGGCTACGGCTACTACAGCCGAGGCCGATGGGCCGAGGCCGAGAAATATCTCCGCCAGGCGTTGACGATCAAGCCCGGACACCAACACGCCGTCATGAACCTCGCCATGTGCGTCGGCGAACAGGGCCGCTACGACGAGGCGTTGGACTTGTTCGGCAAAGTCGTGACCCCGGCGCAGGCGCGCTGCAATCTCGCCTTCATCTTGACCACGCAACACAAGTGGCAAGAAGCCAAGCGCGTCTATCAGGAAGCGCTGCACATCGACCCGGACATCCCCTTGGCCCGCGCCGCCTTGGCCAAGCTGGAGAAAGCCGAACGTCGAGGGACGCCGCCGGTGCAAACGGCGCAGACGCCGCCGATGCTGCCGCTATTCCCCGCAACGGACAAACCCGAAGGCATCGCCGCCGTTGGCTATGTGCAGTTCGACGATGGGAACGACGCTCCGACACCCGCGCCACAGGCCTCCCATCCTCTGCCGCCGCCGCCCGCACTCCCCTAATTCGGCCCATCGTTCGCTCGAATCGCCGCGACCCGAAGCAGACCGCGAGTCAACCTCGCGCTCGGCCTCGGGTCGTCGCCTATTTCAGGCGCTTGGCTCGACATTTGGGCCTCGGTTCATATCTGTTTCACCACAGCCCGCGTTGACGAATCGGGTTAACCACGGATCGTGGAAACGTAAGCTCTCGATTGTCTCAATCGCTTCTGCTTGCCGTATCTCTGGAATGAGGAATTCGACCATGAAATTGCTACTCTTGTTCGTGCTGATTGCGACGGCTTTGCTGCTGTCGGCTGCGCCCGTCGTCCGCGGCGACGAAGGCATGTGGTTGTTCAACAATCCGCCCCGCGATTATCTCAAAAAGAAGTACGACTTCGACGCCACGCCCGATTGGCTCGATCGCGTCCAGAAATCGTCGGTGCGCTTCAACAGCGGCGGCTCCGGATCGTTCGTGTCGCCGGACGGTTTGGTGATGACCAATCATCACGTCGGGGCCGACTGTCTGCAAAAGTTCGGCAGCAAAGAGCATAACTATCTGCGCGACGGCTTCCACGCCCGCACCCAGGCCGAGGAGCGCAAGTGCGACGACCTCGAACTGAACGTGCTGATGAGCATCGAAGACGTGACCGCGCGCGTCAAAGGGGCGGTCAAGCCGGACATGAAACCGGAACAAGCCTTTGCCGCCCGCCGCGCCATCATGGCCGAGATCGAGAAGGAATCGACCGACAAGACCGGCCTGCGCAGCGATGTCGTGACGCTGTATCAGGGCGGCGAATATCACCTTTACCGATTCAAAAAGTATACCGATGTTCGATTGGTGTTCGCTCCGGAGCAGCAGATCGCATTCTTCGGCGGCGATCCCGATAATTTCGAGTATCCGCGCTTCGATCTCGATGTGTGTTTCTTCCGCGTCTACGAAAAGAATAAGCCCGCCAAGATCGAACACTATCTGAAATGGAGCAAGGCCGGTGCGAAGGACGGCGAGTTGGTGTTCGTGTCCGGGCATCCGGGACGCACCAATCGGCTGGCCACACTGGCAGAATTGGACTATCTCCGCGATCTGGGCTATCCGTTTTTGTTGCAGCGCCTCAATCGCATGGAAGTGCTGCTCATGGCGTTCAGCGGTCGCAACGAAGAGAACGCCCGCCAAGCGCGAGAACTGTTGTTCGGCGTGCAGAATAGCCGTAAGGCGCGCGTCGGCGGCCTGGCGGCCTTGCTCGATCCACGGCTGATGGCCCGCAAGAAGGAGCAAGAAAAAAAATATCGCGCCAAAGCCAAGCAAGACGATGCGCTCAAGGATGCCCGCACCGCTTGGGATCGCATCGCCGCGGCCCAGAAGGTTCGCGCCGCCAACATCCACAAGTATACCCTGCTCGAAGGCGGGGCCGGTTTCCAGAGCGACCTGTTCGTCATCGCCCGCACTCTGCTCCGCGCCGCCGACGAAAAGGGCAAACCGAACAGCAAACGTCTCCGCGAGTTCCGCGATTCCAACCTCGAATCGTTGGAGTTTCAACTCCTCTCCGAAGCGCCCATTTACGACAACTACGAGAAGGTGAAATTGGCCGAGGCCCTGACGTTCTTGGCCAACCAAATGGGCGGCGACGATCCATTGGTGAAGAAGATACTCGCCGGCAAATCGCCTTCGGAACGCGCCTACGAACTCGTCGGCGGTTCCAAGGTGAAAGACGCCAAGGTGCGCAAGAAACTCTATAAGGGCGGCAGGGAAGCGCTCGAAGCCGCCAACGATCCGATGATCGAGCTGGCCCGCCTCGTCGATCCCGAATCGCGGAAAGTGCGCAAGACCATCGAAAGCGAAGTCGAAGAAGTACAGCGCCAAGCCTACGCCGAAATTGCCAAGGTCAAGTTCGCCCTGGAGGGAACCACCACCTATCCCGACGCTACCTTCACCCTGCGGCTGGCGTTCGGAAAGGTCAAGGGTTACGAAGAAGACGGCAAGCACGTCCCGTTCGAGACGACCTTCGCCGGCCTGTACGAGCGCTCGGCGGAACACCACAACCGCGAACCGTTCGATCTGCCCAAGCGCTGGATCGCTAAAAAGGATAAACTCAATCTCAAAACGCCGTTGAACTTCATCTGCACGGCGGACATCATCGGCGGCAACTCCGGCAGCCCGGTCATCAACCGTCAGGCCGAGGTCGTCGGTCTGATCTTCGACGGCAACATCCAATCGCTGGCTCTCGACTTTGCCTTCAGCGACGAACAAGCCCGCGCCCTGTCCGTCCACTCGTCTGGCATCGTCGAAGCCCTCCGCAAAGTCTACGACGCCGACGAATTGGCCGACGAACTAACGGGCCGCAAACGATGACGGAAATCGGCCATCCGCAATCGGCGAGACGCGCCGAGATCGTCCTTAGCCGTACATCGCTCCTCTTGGATTCTCCCTTCTCCCCTGAGCAAAGGGGAGAGGGGAGTGGTGCTGTTCTCGAGCCGATACCTGCCCCACTCACAACAGCGATTGCATCGAGAGCAAGCAATGCGTTCGCTAGAGATTCTGTCTACTCGGTTAGTGTCTATTCATAATTTGTTTGTCGATAAGAAGTTAAGAAAAATCATTTCTCCGGGCAATTCTGGCACGCTCGTTGCTTAGATAGATAAATGTTGTTATCTTGCCGTGTCCCTGGAAACCCACTTGGGGAATACACGAGCGGATAACGATGTCTTCTTCGAGGTTGGTCAAAATACGCCGGTGGTAGAGCCGGCCCCCGCCTAGTGCGGCCTTCCTGCGAATTGCGCACATCTTGGTTAGCCGCGACGCACAGCGGAGCGCGGGACAACTAACCAAGATCGTTCTTTGGATGCAATCCGCAAGAAAACCGCCGATTCCGCCCTCTCCCCATGCTGTCCCGATGGCTTCGGCCTGTTTGCCACACGCGCCCTCCGCGCCCCGATTGCGGAACATCGAGCGGCGCACCGCGAATAACAACGATAAAGGAGATCTTCCAATGGGCTTAGCGAGCCGCTTCCTCAGTTTGTTCTCGATACTATCCGCCGTGTTGTTAACGGTCGCCAGTCTGACGGCGGAGTGGGTGTTCGAGGCGTGCATGGTGACGGATGCGTCGGGCAGTCGCATCTCGGTGTTCGAGGCGCAGCGCAAGGGCGAACGGCTGACGCGCGAAGTCCACGCCGCCCTCGACCGCGTTGAGACCAAGGGGAAAATTGCGGACATGGTGGTGAGCGGCGAAATGAGCTTGATCGAAGGGGCGGCGTGGTTCCGTTCGCTCTCCCGCGAATCCCACGCCTGGCACGCCCTGGTCTGTCCGCTCCCGGGACCGAAGGATGGCGAGGGGTGGTGCCGTTTGGTCGTCGATTGGATCGACACACGCCTGCGCTTCGATCGAACGGCGAGCCAGGCCGACGCGGTACGGCATTGCCTGGAGTCGGAACTGCAAGCGATTCTCGACCGCGACGGCGGCATCGAATTGCCGGACTGACATTTCGCGCCGTCGCACCGTCCGTAGGGTAAGCGAGGAATTTCGATCGACCCTCGCTTACGCTACGGACTCCGTCTTTCGCTAATTGTGTCGATAGTGCATGTCTTCGCAAAGGCGTTCGAGCGCTTCGCGGGCAAAATAGGCTACATCCACATCTTCGGCGTCGGCGAGGCGGTCGAGATCGGGCCAGAGCAGCGTCAGATTCTCGACGGCGACGAGTTGAATGGTGTCGTGAACGCGCTGCGGATCTTCGCTGGTCAGCGTTTGCCGAAACCATTGAAGCGCTTGTCGTTCGCCCAATCGCGCCAGCGCGGCGCGGGCGGCTTGGCGGACGTCGGGATTGGGATCGCGGCGAGCATCTTGCAGAGTCATCAACACTTCGCCTCGGCTGAGCGGCTCCCACCAACCGAGACTGCCGACGGCGCTGAGACGGATCGACGGATCCCAATCGCGCGCCGCCAACAACAGAAACGCCTCGGTCTGCGAGGACGGATGACCGCGCAGCGCGCGGAGGACGGCGCGATAGGGAATCTCTTGCGGAATCGACGGTCGGCGCGGCGGAGCGGCGCGACGGCGGCTCTGCGCGCGGCGGACCATTGGCACGCGCTGCATCACCCACTCGCGCAGCAGTGGTGCGATGCGCGGATGCGCCGACCACGTCAGCGATTGCAACGCCAAGTCGGCGTGCGGATAGTGCGGCGTCGCCAACAGCGGCAGCACGGCTTCGCCCGCCTCGGCGCGAAGATCGATCAACGCCTGGAGTATGTCGCGCTGCTCTTCTAACGACCCGTCGGACAGGCGCTCGCCCAAGAGTGCTGGCGCTTCCTGCAAAAAGTCGGTCAGGGCGGGTTCGAGCGATGCCAGGCGCGACAGTTGCCAGCTGAATGCCTCTTGTTCCGAGTTATCGGCTAGGACCGTCTCGGCATGGGGGGCGCGGCGGAGCAAACGCAAGGCTTCGACGTAGATGCGCACCGCCAACGGATCGATGCACTCGGTGCGATTGTCCCACAGTGTTTCGATGAGTTCTCCGGCGCGGGCCTCGGCGACGACGAGGGGCGGCACGCCAAAGCGCAGCCCCTCCAGAGCGCGATGCAGCACGCGCAGAGCGGCGCGGCCGAGCGGCGCATCGAACTGGCGCAGATAGCCGGAAAAGTTGAGAAAGCAGATCGTCTCGGCGGCGAAAAACTGACCCAACGGCGGATCGCCGGCGCTCTCGGCACAGCGGAGCAAGTGCGGCAAACTCTGCGAACGATTGAGGCTGCGCAGACCGTTGGCCAGGTCGATCCAATACCACGCCTGTTCGATTTGATCGTCGGTCAAGCGCCGTTGGAGTTGGCGTTCGAGAATGCGTCCGGCGTCGTCGGTTCCCAGTTCGGCGAGGGCGCGAACCTGCACGACGTACTGCATCCCCGCCCGCAGGCTCGATTCGATGGCGGCCACTTCGCCGCGCTCCAACAACTCGCGGAAGCGCGCCTTGGTCGATTCGACCGCCGACTCGCTCAGTTGTCCGCCCTGAAACAGATCGATGTGTTGACGACTGATCGGCGACAACTCGTCGCGCAGCGTTTCCTCGCGCCGCCGCCGCAACCACAACAGGGCCGCCGCCAACAACAAAGGTATCAACAGAATCGAGATCGTCACGACCTGCATATCACCTTCCGCCGTCTGCACGGCTTAGAAACTATCCGCAAAGCCCCCTCTTCCCCTGAGTGCAGGGTGAGAGAGGAGCTTGGGAGACAATTTCAGCCGCGCTCATTCTCCGCGAATGTGTCCGTCGCCGTAAACGACATACTTGTAGCCGGTCAACTCCAGCAAGCCGCAGGGACCGCGGGCGTGAAACTTATCGGTGCTGATGCCCATTTCCGCACCCAAACCGAGTTCTTGGCCGTCGTGAAAGCGCGTGCTGGCGTTGACCAACACCGCCGCCGAATCGACCGCCGCCGTGAACCGCCGCGCCGCGCTCCAATCTTCGGTCACAATCGCGTCGGTGTGGCCGGAACCGTGGCGGGCGATATGGGCGACCGCTTCGTCTCGATCGGCCACAATCTTGATTGATAGCACAAGATCGAGAAATTCGGTATCAAAATCTTCGTCCGTCGCCGGAATCGCTTCGGGCACGAGGCGGCGCGTCGCCGGACAGCCGCGCAGTTCCACGCCGCGCCGGCGCAGACTCGCGGCTACGCGCGGCAGAAACGTCGGCGCGATGGCCTCTTCGACGAGCAGACATTCCATCGCGTTGCACACGCCGGGACGCTGGCACTTGGCGTTCAGCACGATCCGCTCGGCGCGGTCGAGATCGGCAGTTTTCTCGACGAAAACGTGACAGATGCCCTTGTAGTGTTTCAGCACCGGCATCCGCGCTTCCTGGGCGACGCGGCGGATCAGGCTCTCGCCGCCGCGCGGAATAACCAGATCGATAAAGTCGTTCATTTTCAGCAGGTGGCCGACTGCCGCACGATCGGTGGAGGCGACGAGTTGCACGGCGTCCTCCGGTAGCTCGACCCGACGAAAGGCGTGGCGAAGGATGGCGTGCAAGGCACGATTGCTGTGCAGCGCCTCGCGTCCGCCGCGCAGCAAGATGGCATTGCCGCTCTTGACGCTCAGCGCCGCCGCATCGACGGTGACGTTGGGCCGCGATTCATAAATGAACAGCAGCACGCCGAGCGGGACACCGACCTTGTGGACCTCCAATCCATTGGGCCGAACGCTGCTGGAGCGAATCTGACCCACGGGATCGGGCAGGGCGGCGACTTCGCGCATCCCGGCGGCGGCGTCCTGGATGCGTCGAGGCGTCAAGCGCAGGCGGTCGATCTGAGCGGCGCTCAGACCGAGTTCGACGGCTCCGGCGAGATCTTTCTCGTTGGCTTCTAAAACCTCCTCGGTGCGCGCCTCGAGTGCCTCGGCCGCGAGCAGCAGCCCCTCGTTCTTGCGCTGGCCGCCCATCGTGGCCAGCGCGCGCGCGGCCGCACGCGCGCGCCGAGCCAAATCCACGCAAGAAGCGTAGATATCTTCGGAAGAAGGGGAAACGGACGCGGCGGCGCTCATGGTGATTCTCGAAAAGTGTCGCGTTCGGATTTTCCTAAGCCTCGCGGCGGTGTATCCAGCGGCACGAGTTGGAAGGACACGCCGCTCGGCGGCTCCTGGGCCAACTCAAACTCTTTGGGTAATTGTATCCGAATCGGCTCGTGGTATCTGCCCGCCGACATGCCGCCGCCCGTTAAATCGACGTAGGCGTAGGCTTTCGGCGCGTCTTCGCGCACGGGGCCGCGCACGCGCAGCGCGATGCGCCCAGCGCGTTCCCCGGCGAATTTCGGGCGCAGTCCGAAATCGAACGGGCACAAGAAATGCACCGGAACCTCGGTCAATTCGTAGACTTTTCGCACCTGAGGCGGCAGTCGGACGCTGACGCGATTGGGCGTTGTCTGTACCGGCCAGCCCTCCAGCTCTTGAACCAGCGGCACGCGAATCGGCGATCCGACCCTCGGCGAGCGCGACGGCAATTCGGAAGGCTGCGTGGCAATCGCTCGCGCCCGTTCCAAGACTTCTTGCGGACCCTTGACCAGCACGGTCGCCGGTTCGATCGCCGCCGCCAATCCTTCTTCTTCTCCCACCGAATCGAAGCGCACCGGCAGACGCCTTTCCACCAGGCGATGCAGGGTCAGGGCGATGTGATTGCGGCCCTCCACGACCAGACCAGCGACGCCGGGCGGCGCGTGCAAGTCGGAGTTATCGACGACGATGGTATCGTTGTGTCGGCTTTCGTGGAGATGCTCGGCGGGCACGGAAAAAGTCAACGGGATATGTAGCTCATTGTGTTGGAGCATGCCTTGCAGTTCGCGGATGCGCAGCGGCGAGCCGGTGAACGACACCATGACGTGGCTCGGCCCATTGATCTGAAGGCGATAGTGGTCGGCTTGATCGGGGGCGAGCGCGACTTGAACGGGAACGGGCACATTGTCGAGGACTTCTTGATCGCGGCTGCGCGCATACAACCAAACCAACAGCGCCAAACTCAGAGCCACGACCATCGAAAGCATACGATCGAACATCGGCACCTCGAACACGCATCCGTACCGGCAAAGACAACTCTCGCTAGAGCCTCGGACTGAGAAGTAAGGTTTTACGCCGCCGTTAGCTGTTGCAGCTTCTCGTCCTTTTTGGTCGGGTCGGGGTCGGGCGGACGACGGCTGAGTAAGTCCGCCAGCCGACGCGACAGATTCTCGCGCGGCACGGCTTCGAGCTTACCGCCCACCGCCAACGAGATGCGCCCGGTCTCTTCGCTGACCACCAACAAGACGGCGTCGGTCTCCTCGCTCATGCACAGGGCGGAGCGATGCCGCATGCCCATGTGCATGTTGATTCCTTCGGGCGGTTGACCCAACGGCAGTTGACAAGCCGCCGCCGCCACGCGTCCGCCGCACAGAATCACCGCGCCGTCGTGCAGCGGACTGCGCTTGCTGAATATCGCCCGCAACAGATTCGCCGACACCTCGCCATCGATCCCTTCACCCGTCTCGACGTACATCGCCAACCCCATCTCGCGCTCGATGACGATGAGTGCGCCGATGCAATCGCGCGACATGGCTTCGGCGGCGTCGGCGAGCCGGTCGGCCAACGGATGGTCGGGCGTGCTGACGAAGTAGCGCAAAATGCGCGAGCGTCCCAACACCATCAGACCGCGGCGCAACTCCGGCTGAAAGATGACCAGCAGACCGAGCAATACCGTCGTCAACAGGTAATCGAGAACGCGGCCCAGCACGGTCAAATCGAAACTGGCGATGATGACTTGAGCGACGAGGAAGAGGCCGACGGCGAGCAAGCCCAAGCCGCGCACCATGCCCGCGCCGCGCGTCTTACCGAGCAGACGCAAAATCAAATAGATCGTCACGGCGAGAATGGCGATTTCCACCACGTCGCGCGTGCCGATCGATTCATACAGCTGGGCCAGTCGATCCCGCAAGGCTTCCCCCTCCTTCACTCGCTTTCAATGCTTCCAACACTACGATGGCGTCGCGCGTCTCGGCGACATCGTGGACGCGGACGATTTGGGCGCTGCCGCGCATCAGGGCGTAACAGGCGGCGGCCAGCGATCCCGCTAAACGCCGTTCCAAAGGCCGATCCAGCAGCTTGCCCAGAAAGCCCTTGCGCGAGACTCCCAGACAGACGGGCCGGCCCAGGCGTCGCAGTTCCTCCAGATGGCGCAACAGTCGCAAGTTGTGTTCTCTCGTTTTCCCGAAGCCGATGCCGGGATCGAACACCAACCGCGCATCCGCTATACCGACATCGCGGCAAGTCTGCAACCTCGCCTCAAGGAATTCGACCACTTCCGCGACGACATTTTCATAGTGGGGGGCCAACTGCATCGTGGCCGGCGTCCCCCGCATGTGCATGACAATCGCGCCCGCCTCGCGGGTTCGCACCACCTCAAGCATGCCCGGATCGCCTTGGAGAGCGGTGACATCGTTGATGATGTGCGCCCCGGCTTCGAGTGCTTGCCGGGCCACCTCGGCTTTGCTGGTATCCACGGAGAGCGGCACGGAAGTGCGTTGGGCCAGGCGGCGCACCACGGGAACGACGCGCGCCAATTCGTCTTCGAGCGCGATGGGTTGCGATCCGGGGCGCGTCGATTCGCCGCCGATGTCGAGCAGGTCCGCGCCTTGCTCGACTAACTGGAGCGCGTGGGCTACGGCGGCGTCGGGATCGAGATAGCGTCCGCCGTCGGAAAAGCTATCCGGCGTCACGTTGACTATGCCCATGACCAAGGGAGGCGAGCCGGGCGTCAACGTGCGGTCGCGCAGCTGCCAGATCGAAGAATCGGACAAGGCATCACCACGGCTTTTCCATCATGTTGACGATCTGTTCGGCCATCTTGGCGCAGGCGTCCTGCTGAGCCGTCGCCAGAGATTGACCGATTTCCACGCGATAGTGGGCGATGGATCGCACCAGTACCCCGCCATGGAATCCTCCCGTCGGCAGTGGTGCCACCGGAGGTCCGCCCATCGCGCCGGATGCGTTGTTCTGACCCAGCGATGGATTGTTGGTGTCAGACGTTTGCGAAGGGTCATCGGACAGGGTGGCTTGCGTGTTGCTCGGCGAGACGGGAGCGGCGTTGAAGGGCATTTGCAGCAGACCGCCCGGCATGGTCGCCAACAAGGGATCCTGCATGCCCGGCAGGATACCGGCCGGCGGCGGCGGTTCGATGTTGCGAGGAGAGGGCGAGGAGATCAGCCGCCCCGTGCGCATATCTTTCAGCTTGATGGCGCAGGTCATCGTCACTTCGTATTCGCGGACTTCGTTGAGCTGGTTGTAGTTGAGGGCGATCTGTTGGAAATCCACGATGCGACCCGAAAGCTCCAGGTCGGGCTCTCGGTCGTTGACCTTGTACGGCGTGATCTGTTCGATCTGATGTACCAGCGTCTCGGTCAGCTGCATTTCCAAACCCGGAACCGGCACGACGGCCCAGAAGGTGGAGTCTTTGAAGATTTTCACCTTGATGGTTTTGTAGCGCTTGTCGAAGTTCGGCGCGGTGCTGTAGCCGAAGATGATCGGCTTGCCGCCGTTCCAACTGAAGAGTTGGCCGATTTCGCACGCGGGCACGGCCAACCCCGCGCCGGCCAACGCCAGCAGCAGCGAACGCCGAGTCCACAGTTTCGGCGGATCGGGCGGAAGAGGTTGGGTCATGGGTTTCTCCCAGGGCGTTCGGAAATACATTCGGTTAGCCGCCCCGCTCGGTGCGCCGCGAGTTTGCCCACGCTCCGCTGCGCGTCGTGGCTAACCACCTCCTCCGCGCATCGGGTTAACTGCCTCCGCCGCCGCCTACGCCGGGCAGCGGGCGCGGTTGGCCGAGGTCTTGGGCGTCCGGCGTCGGACGGGGCGGCACAACTTGTTCGGGATTCTGTGCCGGGCGGGGCATCGGAACCGTCTCCGGTTGATTGACGACGGGGCGCGGCGGATGCAACAACTCGGTCGGTCGGCCTTCGCCCTCCGGCGGCGCTCCCATCTTCTCGCGCTGCTCTTGGGCCGACTTGGCGTAGATTTCCTTCATCCGTTGCAACGAACGCTCTGCCGCCTCTGTGCCCGGGAAGCGGCGGGTTACAATCGCGTAGTAGAAATACGCCGAACCGAGATGGGCCGTCCGCCGATAGAATTCGGCTTTCTGATAATCGCTTTCGGCCTGATGCTGGTTGATCGAGTTCAGCAGGCCCTTGAGTTCTTGCTTTCTCTCCGGCGTCAAATCCGGCATCCGCAGCGCGTTGTCCACCAGCTTGCGCGCGTCGTGGACCTTCTTGCCGTCGAACAGTTCGCTGCCGGTGTTCATCAGCTTCGCTTTAATGGCCCATTCGATAGCTTCATTGGCCAAGGGACTGTCGGGGAATTTCCTGCACAACTCGCTGAATTGGTCGTCGGCGTCTCGATAGTTCTCGTTGATCCAGGCGATGTAGCCGCACAGATACATCGCTTTGTCGGCGTACTGTCCGCCCTTGCCTTCGTAAGTGCCGACGTCCTTGAGGCGTTCGACGGCTCGGCCTTCGCGGTCGAGGAACGGTTTGCGTTTGTCGAAGCTGACGTAGTGCGGCACCACGATCCAGCGTTTACCGTCGCGCTGTTCCTTCGTCTCGCGCATTTGAATCCAGCTATCTTGCAGCCAAAAGTCGGCGATTTCGTAGATGTGTCGGATGGCCAAATCGCGGTACGGACTGTAGGTCTGCTTGTTGAGCGACGAAGCGTAGACATCGGCGGCCTTGGGCAAATCGCCTCGCAAGCGGGCGCATTCCGCTTCGAAGTAAAGCGCTTCCTGAACGACCGAGGCCGGGTTCTTCTCGGAGTTGCCGATGCGATGGAACCATTTCTCGGCTTTGGCGTATTCTTCGCGTCGATAGTAGTCGTGCGCGCCGGCCAACTCGGCCTCGGCGGATTTCGCGGGCGGCGGGGCTTCGAGATCGAGGTTGCCGTCGCGCAGCACGAAGCTCTGTACGGGGGAAGCGGGAAGAGGCGGCGGCTTGATGGGGTTGATTTGATCCCAGGTGCAGCCAGCGAACGAACAGCACGCACAGAGGAGGAGCGCGCGGATACCCGCCCCGCTTCGGGTCGCGGTTAAACGATGCGCTCGTTCTCGCGTCCTATACTCGTGCTTTTTCATCAGCTTCCCAAATAAGACAGCATTCGAGGCCGCCGACCCAACAAGTGGGTGATGTACTGTCCGAGCAGTTGTCTCACGTCGGTCCGCACTTCCACGCTCCACATCCCGCGCCAATCGTCGCCGGCCGCGGCCAAATCGCGCAAGGTTCGATAAGCCGGAGGCGACAGCGGCCGCGCGTCGCGGTGTCCGCCGCGACAGTTCCGGCACAACACGCCGTTGGCCGACGCGCTGAACCCCGCCTCCGTCTCGTGCATCTCTCCGCCGCAACTGGCGCAACGATCCAGAACCGGGCTATACCCAAGCTCGCGCAGCAAAACCATCTCAAACCGCGCCACGCGAGGACCGCATTCGCCCCCCAATTCCCTCAGCGTCGTCAGCGCCTCATCGAACAACAACGGATGCGGGTCGTAGTCCTGCGTTCCATCGGCCAATAGCTCCGCGACATAGTAGGCGGCGTACAACGCGCTCAAATCCGTGCGCAGCCGAGGGAACCGTTGGATTACTTGCGCCTCCGTCAATAGATCCAAACCGCCCGATGATTTGCGGAGGAAGACGATACCGCACAACGTCAGCAAGTCAAGAGCGTTCTCGAAGTTCGATTTCAGCCGCCGCCCTCCCTTGGCCAACACGCGCACCTTACCGAACTCGCGCGTCCAAAGCGTGGCGATCCGGCTGCTCTCGCTCCAATCGGTGGTACGCAAAACGAGCGCAGTAGCTTTCTCCGCCGACATGAAGATCTCTCGCACTTTCGCTTCGGCGATCCCAGAAAAATAACTGTCCCAATTTCCACATGCGGCGGGTCAGTTTTTAGGAGGTATGTCCACGAACCACTTCTCCTGGCCAGGCAGGCGATAAATCTGTGTTTCCAACTGCTTCATCTCCCCAGGCGTCAAACTCGCACCTTGCCGGTGGCTCTTGCGGATGAGTTGCACCAAAGGAGGTTTCCCATGCCAAGTCCTCGTCCGTGCAAACCGCAACGCCGTGGAGATGTCGATCGACAACAACCTCGCCTCCGTATAACGAACCAACGCCGTCCAATTATTTACTGCCGATTCTTGATCCAGTCGGCCAGGTCGTTCACCAGTTCGCGCGCCACATGGCCGGCCTTGTCGTATTCGGTCGGCTTCGACTTGCCTTCGCCTTCCATGAAAAGGTGGTTGAGTTTCGGATAGCTGCGGAGCGTCGCATTGCGGCGAGATGCCAGCGCGTTCTTCCACTCCGCGAAATCGTCCATCGTCACCTGGTAGTCGCGCTCGCCTTGCGCAACGAACAATCGCTGTTTCAGCCGCGCCGCCGTCGCCGTCTGATTGTACGCCCGCAGCGCCAGCCAGTACGCCGCCGGCACGCCCAAGGGCAGTTTCGAGGCCGGCGTGTCGGTACTCAACTTGCCATCCTTCACTCGCGCCGCCTGCTTTTTCAGCTGGTCCAACTCCTCTCGGTCCCCGTCGGATAATTTCCCATTCAAAGAGGTAATATAAGTGATTTGCTCGACGATGAGATCTTCGAGCGGTCGAGCGTTGGCTGCCAGCAGAACGAGACCGGCGATTTCCGGATCGCGTTCGCCAATGCGCGGCGCTGCCATTGCGCCCAGGCTGTGGCCGATGGCGAAGAGGCGCTTGGGGTCGATCTGTTTGCGGGCGCGCAAGACGGCAACCGCGGCCACGGCATCCTCCACCGTTTCCTCATTGAAGGTCAACGTCGCTTTGAGGGCCGCCATGCGGGCGGCGTGTTCGCGCGTTCTTTTCTCGTAGCGGAGTACGGCGACGCCTTGCGAGGCCAACCCCCAAGCCAGATCGCGGAAGGGCTTATTGGGACCGATGGTCTCATCGCGGTCTTGGGGGCCGGAACCATGCACCAGCACGACCGCGGGAAACGGCCCCTCGCCTTTGGGCAACGTCAGCGTGCCGGGCAAGGCCCACTCGCCGCTACCGACAACGATCTTCTCTTCGCGGTACGATTCGGGCTTCGCATAGGGAGGCGGCTTGAATTCGTAACCACTCTGCGCCGGCCGGAATTGCAGCCCGGTCACGCGCTTATCGGAATCGAAGACGACGCGCACGTCCAGAGTGGTCTTCTTGAACTGGCACGTCACCAGAACGATGTCGTACTTGCCCGCCTTTCCGATGCGCGTTCCCGTGCGCTTCTGAAACGCTCCGGCCTGGTCGATCAGTTTCTCCCAGAGTTCCTTCCGTTTGTCGGAGGGCAGCACTTTTTGCATCGTCGCGTCGAAGTCCTTGCCGGCCGCATCGTATTCTCCTTTGACGAAGGCATCCACCAAGGCAATCGCTTCGGCGGTCTGTTCTGAAAGCTTCTGCTCCTCCGCGCGGGCCACGCTATTCAAGAAGGCACAGAGCAGCAAGGGGATACAGAGAGACTTCTCGTTCGTCATCGTGTTTTCTCGGCGCGTAGTTGCGCAACATGGAGGATCGCCGCTTGGCCGAAACACCTTGCCCGGAATGCGCACCGCAGAGAACGCGGAGACGACCGGCCATCGAGCTATTCCACTTCGTTCCTGCGAATCTACAATAGCCGACGCGGTCGCGGCAGGCAACGCTCGTCGATAATCCTCTGGAGTCCCTCCATGAAGCAATCTCTTCTATCGTTTGGGATCATCCTCTGTCTGGCAAGCGGAGTTCGCGCCGACGGTGCGCCGAAGCCCGTCAAAGTGTTCATCCTGGCCGGCCAGTCGAACATGGAGGGGAAGGCCAAGATGTCCTTGCTCGATTACCAGGCGGATCAACCGGCGACTCGAGAACTGTATGCCCCGTATCGCAAAGACGGTCGATGGATCAAACGGGACGACGTGTGGATCAAATTCCTCACCCGCAAAGGGCCGTTAACGGTCGGCTACGGCTCGCCCAACTGCATCGGACCCGAATTGGGCTTTGGGACGGTTGTCGGCGATCGTTACGAAGAGCAAGTGCTGCTGATCAAAACCGCGTGGGGAGGCCGAAGTCTGTACCGCGATTTCCGTCCGCCCAGCGCGGGGCTGCCCAAGAAGGAAATCCTCGAAGCGATGCTGGAGGCCCAACAGAAACGAAACCCGGCCACCACGATGGGCGACGTGAAGAAATCGTTCGGAGCATCCTACCGCGCGATGCTCGAAGAGGTGAACGCGACGCTGGCCAAATTGAAGACCCACTTCCCGGACTATAAGGATCAAGGCTACGAACTGGCGGGTTTCGTCTGGTTTCAGGGGTGGAACGACATGATAAGCGGCGACTACACGGCGGAGTACGCGACGAATCAGAAGCACCTCATCGCCGACGTGCGGAAAGATCTCAAGTCGCCCAAGCTGCCGTTCGTCATCGGGCAGATGGGCGTGGACGGCAACGAACCGAGCGCCCAGCTGAATAAGTTCAAAGAGGCGCAAGCGACCGTACTCGAAGAAGCATCGCTGAAGAGCAACGTGGCGCTCGTCAAGACCGACCGCTTCTGGGATGCCGAGGCGTATGCGGTCTACAAAAAAGGGTGGCGTCAAAATCTCGATGCGTGGAACAAGGTCGGCAGCGACTTTCCCTATCACTATCTAGGCAGCGGCAAAACGATGGTGCGGATTGGACGAGCGTTCGGCGAAGCGATGCTCGAATTGAGGGGCGAGAGCAAACGCGCCGCTTCCGGTCGATAGCCAAGCTCCCGCAAAGGCCTCGATTCTCGTATCGATCGCCACAAAAGCGACGCAACCCATTCCGTTGGACTGGCCGCCCTGCTAGAATGTCAGCGAATCACTTCCGATCCGTCGATCGGAAACGTTGGGACTTTTCCACGATCTTGCGGAGAGTCGTCGTGCCGTCGAGATGGACGGCGCGAGCGACGACAAATAACGAGCCATGAATTTTCAAATTGACGCCTCTTTGGCCGTGCCATGCCCTTCCGTCGAACCGCCCGCGTCCACCGAGGGGGTGCCGGAAACCGTGTATCTGCTTCGGCAATTGCTCGAAGTCCAACGCGAACAATTGGCTTATCAACGCGCCTCGGCCGTTGCCCACGACGTAACCGCCCGGTGGCGCGCCTTCTTGACGCGCTGGCAAGACGATTTTCCCGAACTCGGATCGGATTGCCGTAAAGCGCTGCCCCAACTCGAACGCTGCTACGGGCAGCTAATCCACGAATTGACCGAGAAATTGAACGAAGACGAGCATGGACTCGATAACGAGTTCGCCCTGCAAGAGTTTCTCGACCGCTTCGGTATGAGATTGGCCCAACTCGGCACGGTCCTCAATCTGGTTGCTCCGTTGGCCGAGGCATCCAACGTCGCCCAAAGCGAATCGGCATAAACGACCCTGACTATCGCCCCCCCGATGGACGAGAAATCGGGGGGCCGACGCTTTCCCTCGCCTTCTTTCCGCCAACGCGAATCCGAAGGAGACCTTGTGACCGTACCCGTGGCAGTCATCGTGGGCCGACCCAATGTGGGGAAATCGTCGCTGTTTAACTGGCTTTCCGGACGGCGCATCGCCATCGTCGATCCGACTGCCGGCGTGACGCGCGACCGCGTTTCCACGCTGCTGCCGCTCGATTCGCGCTATGTCGAATTGGTGGACACCGGCGGCATCGGCGTCGCCGACGTGGATGATCTTACCGACCAGATCGAAAGACAGATCGCGCTGGCGCTCGACAGTGCCGATGTGATTTTGTTCGTCGTCGATGGGCGGGTCGGCATCTTGGGATTGGATGAAGAGGTTGCCCGGCGGCTGCGCTCCATCGACAAACCCATCGTATGCGTAGCCAACAAATGCGACACCGAGGCGGTGGAACCCCAAGCCGCCGAGTTTCACAAGCTCGGTCTCGGCCCCGTCGTCTACGTCAGCGCGCAACAGAATCGGGGACGCGAATATCTGTCGCGCCTGATTCTGGAGCGGTTGCCTCCGGCCGACAGGAAACAGGAGAAGCCGAAGGATGTGGCCTTGAAATTGGCCATCGTCGGTCGGCGCAACACCGGCAAAAGCACCTTCATTAACAACTTGGCCGAGAGCGAGCGGGTCATCGTCAGCGAAGTGCCCGGAACCACGCGCGACAGCATCGACGTGCGCTTCGAACGCGACGGCTTGACGTTTTTGGCCATCGACACCGCCGGTGTGCGCAAGAAGAAGAGTCTGCAAAACGACATCGAGTTTTACAGCCTCGCCCGCGCCGAGCGTTCTATTCGCCGCGCCGATGTGGTGTTGCTATTCTTCGACGCGCAGAGCAAGGTCAGCAAGGTGGATAAGCAACTGGCCGAGTATGTTTTGGAGCAACACAAACCGGCGATATTCGTAGTCAATAAATGGGATTTATTGACGCCGCTGCCGACGGGGAAAATGGGCGACTATCTCCGCAAGACGTTTCCCAGCCTCGATTATGTGCCGATGGCCTTTATCACGGCGAAATCGGGCAAGAACGTCTATGCCGTCCTGAACCTGGCGCAACATCTGCATAAACAGGCCAGCGCCCGCGTCACCACCGGCGATCTCAACCGCGTGTTGCGCGAGGCGATCGAAGCCTCGCCGCCGCCGCTGCGCCAGAATCGACGTCCCAAAGTCTATTACGCCACCCAAGTCGGAACCAATCCGCCCACCATCGTCCTGTTCACCAACGGGCCCGAACTGATCGACAACACGTATCAGCGCTACCTCATCAAGACCATCCGCGATCGCCTGCACTTCAACGATGTGCCGATCAAGCTCTATCTGCGCCGCCGGCAGCGCGCGGAGCAGCCTTCGCTGGAAGAGACCGCGCCGCCGCCGGAATCCAAGTCGCCGAAACCGAAAGCCGGCGGCCGCAAGCACGGTCGAGCAAAGACAAATCGCGCGGCGGAGGTGTGGAAAGATATTTGAATGAACGCTCGTGAGAATACTTATTCATTCCCACGTTCTTGATGGTGCCACGCTATGATCTGGATCGCCGTTGTCGTAACTTTGGCTCTGATCGGCGGATTCGGGTTCTGGTGGATGCGCCGGAGGCGGCGGCAAACGCGGCTCATCGCGTTGGTCGCCTTGGTGAACGAGCCGGTCGAGTTCGATCCGGCCGTCTTGGCTCGCCTCGCGGGGAAAGCCTGGGGGGCCGATTTGGGAGACGGCGAGACGGAGGGCACGGACGGCTTCGTTGCCTGCGCCGGCGTGGTGAATACCATCGTTCATCAAGGCCGTATGTTCCTCATCAACTGTTTCCCCAAACCCTACGTCGACAATCTGGAAGACGTCGCCGAGGACATCGCCGACCAGCGCATTCGCCAGCTTTTTGTCGAACATCGAGCGTGGTTTTCTTGCGACGCGCTCGGAGTGGACGGCGCGACCGGCGAGCAAGAAATCCTCCTGTGGTATCGCCGTCTGGGCAAGCTGTTCGGGGAGCTGCTCGACGACAATTGTTTGTTAATCTATCTGCCGGACGCCAACGCGCTGTATCCGATTAACGAAGACACCGAGGCGGCGCTTCGCTCCGAAAATCCGCTGGCCGCTTTGCAGGCCACGATGACGGTGCCGGTCATCGAAGTGTCCGGCGACGATCCGCTGATGCAGCGCGCGGTGGAGAAGGCTCGGCAGAGCTGGCCCGATTTCGTCGCCGCCTGCGAGGCCCAAGCCGGCGAGAACTTCGCCGTCAAAGCGCCGGTGACTTATGCGGATAATACGGAGTTTATTTGGATCGCCGTTACCAGCATTGAGGGCGAGCGCGTCTACGGCGAGCTTGCCAACGAGCCGGCGAACTTGGGTTCCTTGAAACTCGGCTCGAAAGTCTCGGTCCTCGTCGCCGATCTCAACGATTGGTGTTATCTCGACCCTCAAGGAAACCTCAAAGGCGGCTTTACCATCGAGGCCGTCCAAAAGGCGGCCCAGCGCCCTCGAAAACAAAAATAGATTCCCAAGGCGTTCTCTCGGAGAAATCCCATGCCATTGCCAAGCCGCGCCGCTTTGTTCGTTTCGTTGCTGATTCCCACCGCGTTCGCCGCCGCCGAGGAACCGAAGAAGATTCGCGTCGAACAAACCGAAGACTTTATTCAGATCGACACCGACGCCTTGCAAGCGCGCATCCGCAAGAAGGGGTACGTCAGCGGGATCGACAAAGCATCGCTCCTCGATAAGAAGACGGGCGCGCGCGATCTCGGCTTCGGGTTGCACATCATGGATTTCTTGATGGCACCCGGATGGCGCGACGACGGCTATCTCCGCGACGCCAAAGTACACGGTAATCTGCCCAAGCATTACGTCGAAGGGCCGCAAATCTGCACGCAAGCCAAGGAGCTGAAACCGGAGGTTCTCAGGGGCGACGATTTCGTCGCCGTCCGCCAGCGCTACACGTTCCACAAACCGGGCAAAGGGTACAAGGCCGGTTCAACGTGGGAGCAGATTCTGGTCTTTCAGCCCGGCGTCCGCTGGTTCTTCTCTTGCGAGCGCATTACCAGTGTCAATGAAGTTGACGATCTCTTTTATCGCATTGACATGCCGGGCCACATCCGCCACAACAACGGCGATAGTTTCGAGCGGATCTATCTGAGCTATCTCGACAAACCGATCCCCGCGTCGGAATTCAAAGACAATTTCGCTCCCGATGAGAAGTTTTTGTATCGCCGGGACAACGACAAGATTCCCCAGCGCATGATCCGCGCCTATCAGGTAAAGCGCGACGGCAAGTCCGGTCCCTGGCTGGCGGGCATGACGCTCGACCCCGCCGAGGTTTCCCAGGCGTGGTGCCACCAGCGCGGCTACGTCTGCTTCATTCAGGAACTGCACGGCAAAAAGGTCGAGGCCGGCGAAACCTTCGGCGCGGCCTACATCGTCGGCTGGTTCGACGATCTCGACGCCATGCGACGGACCTACGACCGCTACAAGGGCAAACGCACTATCGTACTTGAGAAAGACAAATTTCACTTGAAGTGAGGGGGCGGAACGATTCCATCGAGAGATCGTCGGCGAACGATGAGCGGTAGTCCAACGCTCGTCCACCTCTGGGCAACACTCAATTTCTTCCCTCGTTGGGGGGTGTGCCGTCGGCGTTCAGCTTCGCCTCGACCGCGCTCCAAGTATCGCCGATCACCTTTTCCGCCGCGCCGCGGATCAACCCTGGGGGAACGAGCTTCAACAAGCCGCCGAGCGACTTCACCTCTGCCGCCCACCGAATCCGCGTGCCGTTTGGCCCAGGCTCGAACGCGAGTGTTGCTTCTACGTCGGCCGAACTGCCGATGCCTTTATTGGCGATAAGGTAACGCACGCCCGTAGACGCGACGGCATCGACGATGTGCAGTGTGCCCTCCAACGTGCCGCGCACGAACGAAAAGCCCGGACGTAAAATCAGAACGGCGCGATCCGCTTCCAGTTCCTTAACGGACTCCACGTCGGGGATGCACTGCGTCACGAATTTCGCATCGGTTAGTTTCGCCGAAAGATCGGCGGGAGATTGCGAAAAATTCTTCTCACCCTCGAATCGTATCATGTCGCCCATCCTTTCGCAGTTTGCCCTCTATATTCTATGAAGCAGAGCCTGTCTCAGAAGCTCCCCTCTCCCTGCACTCAGGGGAGAGGGGCTTCTCGGATCGCCTCTCGTGGAGATTTACGATGCGTTTCCTGTTTTATTTGATGACTTCGTTCGTCCTCCTCTCGGCCGCGCCGTTGTCGGCCGCCGAACGTCCGCCGCGCAACGTGGTTTTGTTGATCGCCGACGATCTTGGCTTTCAACTCGGTTGCTACGGCGATAAGACCATTCGCACGCCGCATATCGACGCCTTGGCCAAGAACGGCGTTCGATTTACCCACGCCTTTGCCGCCGTCTCGTCGTGCAGCCCCAGCCGTGCCACGCTGTTCACCGGCCTGCAAACCCATGCCAACGGCCAGTACGGCCTTGCTCATGGCGTTCACGATTTCTACAGCTTCACGAAGGTGCGCAGCCTGCCGGGGCTGCTTAAGACGAACGGCTACCGTACCGGCATCGTCGGCAAGATTCACGTCCTGCCCCAGTCGGTGTATCCCTTCGACGTGCAAATGGTCAAGGATATTGGCGGCAATCGCGGCGTGGCGGCCATGGGCGAGCAGGCGCGGCAATTCATCCGCGACAGCGGCGACAAACCGTTTGCCCTGGTCGTCGGCTTCTCCGATCCCCATCGTTCCGCCAAGGGCTTCGGCAACGAAAACAAGTATCGCGGCGTCGAGGAAGTCGTCTACGATCCGAAAAATGTGACTTTGCCCTATTTCCTCTCCGATAAGCCCGAAGTTCGCGCCGAGTGGGCGGAATACTATCAATCCATCACCAGGCTCGACCGCGGCGTCGGGTTCGTCCTCGACGCGCTCAAAGAAACCAAGCGCGCCGAGGATACGCTCGTGATCTTCCTCAGCGACAATGGCCCGCCGTTTCCGGGAGCCAAGACGACTTTGTACGATGCCGGCGTGCATCTGCCGCTGATCGTGTCGTCGCCGGCTCAGAAGCGACGCGGCGGCGTCAACCGCGCGATGGTCAGTTGGATCGACGTCTTGCCGACGATTCTCGATTGGACGGGAACGAAGGCACCGCCAGAGGTGAAGGGCCGTTCCGTACTGCCGATTCTGGACGAGGAAACCCCCAAAGGCTGGGACACGGTGTTCGCGTCGCATCAGTTCCACGAAGTGACCATGTACTACCCCATGCGTATGATCCGCACACGAACCCATAAGTGTATCCGTAATATCGCTTATAAACTCGACTATCCCATTGCGCAGGATCTTTACGATTCCAAGACGTGGCAGGAGATACTGCGTCGCGGCGACAAAATGGTAGGCGATCGCAGCTTGGAATCGCTTGTCCATCGACCGTTGGAAGAGTTGTACGACCTCGAACGCGATCCTCACGAGTTGAAGAATCTGGCCGCCGATCCGGCCCATCGGGACACCCTCGACAACCTCCGCGCGCGACTTAAAGAATGGCAGACCCAGACGCGCGATCCGTGGTTGGTAAAATATCGTCACGAATAAGAGTTACGCAACGTAATATCTCCCTACAAGCCCGAAGGGCCAGCGAAGGGTTGCAGCGAACTCCTTTGCTGGCACTTCGGGCCAGTAGCTGGGAAATCCAATCCATGAAACGCACGATTCTCGCACTGGCACTTTTATGCAATGCGCGTCTCCCGCTCGCGCATGCCGACGACAAGAACGATGCTCAAAATCCTCAATGTGCCGACGATCGCCTGCGGATCGATTTGTTTGCCGCCGCGCCGGACATCGTTCACCCCATCGGCGTGGCGTTCGACCGGCGCGGCCGATTGTTGGTCGTGGAAAGCCATACGCACTTTCGCCCGCAAGATTACCGAGGGCCGAAGCACGACCGCGTTCGCCTGCTCGAAGATACCGACGGCGATGGCAAAGCGGATCGCTTTACGACTTTTTTCGAGGGCACGACGGCCACCATGGACATCGCCGTCCATCCCGATGGGACCATCTATTTGGCGACCCGCAACGAAATTCTGCGCCTGCGCGACACCGACGGCGACGGCAAAGCCGACGAACACCACCGCATAATTTTTCTCGATACTAAGGGCAACTATCCGCACAACGGCTTGTCCGGCCTCGCTTTCGACAGCAAGGGCAATCTGTATTTCGGACTCGGCGAGAACATCGGCGCGCCGTACAAGTTGATCGGCGCGGATGGCACGACGCTAACGGGCGGCGGCGAGGGCGGCAATGTGTTCTGGTGCAGCGCCGAGGGCAAGAAGCTGAGGCGTGTGGCGACCGGCTTTTGGAATCCGTTCGGCGTCGGCATCGACATTTTTGGCCGGGTGTTCGCCGTGGACAACGATCCCGATTCGATGCCGCCTTGCCGTCTCGTTCACGTCCTGGAAGGCGGCGATTACGGCTACCAGTTTCGCTATGGCCGATCCGGCAGACATCCTTTTCAATCGTGGGATGGGCAACTGCCGGGCACGCTGCCGATGGTGTGCGGCACCGGCGAAGCGCCCTGCGAGGTACTCAGCTACGAATCCGACGGCCTGCCGCGCGATTACCTCGGCGATCTGTTGGTGACCGCGTGGGCGGATCACCGGGTGGAGCGCTATCGACTGCGCGAGCGCGGTGCGTCGTTGGCGGCGGATCGTAAACCATTCGTGCAGGGCGGCGAGGATTTTCGTCCCACCGGCTTGGCCGTTGCACCGGACGGATCGTTGTATTTCGGCGACTGGGTGCGGCGCGATTACAATCTGCACGGTCAAGGCAAAATCTGGCACATTCGGCCTCGGAACGGGACGAAACCGCCGCGCCCCAAGGAGCCTCGACAGGCGCTGGCAAGTCTGCATCGACCCTTGCGCGAAGAGGCCGCTCGACGGTTGGCGGCAGACGAAACCGGACGCGCTTACCTGCGCGAGCAATTGGCAAACCAAGACGTTCGCGTCCGCGCGGCCAGCCTGACTGCCTTGATCGATGCCGAGGACCGCAAGCTCGATCTGGCGGCTTTCGCCGAGAGCGAAAAGCAATCCCCGCTGCGCGCCCTCGCCGTGCGTGCGCTGTCGCAGCACGGAGAGGATGCGTCCAAGTTTGACGATCCGAAATATCCTTATCCCGTTCGCTTGGAGGCGATTGCTTCTCTCAAAGGAAAGGCCAATGCCCCGCGGCTCTTGAAACGGTTGAGCGATCCCGATCCTTTCATACGCTCCGC
>JAKBCS010000046.1 GCA_021807595.1 Planctomycetota bacterium
ATAGCTATTCGACTCAAAGAACTCGCAGCAACGACGATTGGCATCGCCGCTGCCGGCAAGGATGAGTCGGACTAAAAAAGACACGACCACACCCTCGCTTTGGCTCATCACACCAACTTGTCAAAGAGCAACGATCCTCTCTCTCCGAAGAGAGAAAAAATCGACTCGTCCTTTAGCGGGACAGAGAGAAGTATAGTCTCGTTCGGATAACTGTCAAGGGTTCGATGAAAAAAAATGGAAAAGAATTCCGCCGCACCCATCGGACCAGAGATCGAGGCGACTGGCCTCCCGGTTGGATTCCCTCCAACCCCCCTGGCGTTGGGTACGTTCGACGTGTACAAAAACGATTATGCGGCGGACGTTCCACCGCGTCAAGCGCAAATACCCCCGGTCGGGCTATCTGCCCCACTCAATCCTGTCGGGCCGTGAAGCTCGATCCACAAAGAATTCCATGACGAAACCGCGCGTCTTGATCTTGAGAGCACCGGGGGCGAATTGCGACATCGAAACGCAATTCGCTTTCGAAAGGGCGGGGGCCGACGCCGAGCGCATTCACATCAAGCGCTTGCGCGAGCGGCCCAACGAGTTGATGCGCTACCAAATCTTGGTCGTTCCCGGCGGATTCACCTACGGCGACGACGTGGCCGCGGGCAAGATCTTGGCCAATCAACTCGCCCACTTTCTCGGCGACGTTTTACGACGGTTCCGCGACGCCGAACGGCTGATTCTCGGCATTTGCAACGGCTTTCAGGCGCTTCTTAAGGCAGGCTTGCTCGTGCCGCCCGACGAAGAAGGCCCGTTGGCCACTCTGGCGCACAACGATTCGGGCAAATTCGAGGATCGCTGGGTTACGCTGCGCGCCACGCCGGGTAAGTGTCCGTTCCTCAACGGATTGGAACGGCTTTACTTGCCGGTGGCTCATGGAGAAGGGCGATTTGTGTGCCGCGAGCAATGGCTGCTGAGTGGATTGCAACAGAGCGGGCAGGTCGTTCTCCGCTACGTCCATCCGCAGGATGAAGCCGTCGCTTATCCGTTTAACCCCAACGGATCGCAGGACGAAGTCGCCGGTTTGTGCGATGCCAGCGGGCGCGTCTTGGGGTTAATGCCCCATCCAGAACGCCACGTTCTCCCGACGCAGCATCCGCGTTGGACGCGCGAGGGATTGGCCGAGGAAGGAGACGGCCTGTCTCTGTTCCGCAACGCCGTGCGTTGCTTCCTCTAATGCGAGAACGGCATGAGCAACGCCGAGAAGTATTTGCAGCCGCGCGTCATCCGCCAAGTCGCGCGCCTCGATCTGCGCGCCAAGTTCATCGTCGAAGGTTTCCTCTCCGGTTTGCACGCCAGCCCGTTTCAGGGGTTCAGCGTCGAGTTCTCCGAGCATCGCAAGTACGTCCCCGGCGACGATTTGAAGGATCTCGATTGGAACGTCTATGCCAAAACGGATAAGTATTATCTTAAGAAGTTCCAGGCCGAGACCAATGTCACCGGCTATCTGGTGATGGACCTCAGCGCGTCGATGGCCTGGACGTATCGCCAGGAATTGACCAAGTTTGACTATGCCGTTTGCCTGGCGGCGGCGCTGGGTTATCTGATGATTCATCAGCAAGATCCGGTCGGCCTCGTGACGTTCGATTCGCGCATCCAAACCAGCCTGCCGCCGCGCAGCAAACGCACGCAGCTGGGGACCATTCTCTCGGTGTTGGCCAATTTGAAGCCGTCCGGCGAAACGGCGATTGGTTCCTCGCTGCATCAGTTGGCCGGCATGATTCGCGGCAAAAGTCTGGTGATGATCTTCAGCGACCTGTTGACCGATCCAGAGCCGGTTTTAGAGAGTCTGCACCACCTGCGCCATCGCGGCAACGAAGTGATCTTATTCCACATTCTCGATGAGGCCGAGGTGCATTTTCCCTTCGAGGGGCTAATCGAGTTCGAGGACGTGGAATCGCCGGATCGCTTGGTCCTCGATGCCAAGGGCATGCGAGGCGACTACCTGCAAGCAATCGAGGAGTTTCAAGATCGTTATCGCAGAGAATGCGCCAAGATTCAGATCGACTACGTTCCCATCGACACCAGCATCAGTTTCGACAAAGCGCTTCTGGAGTACCTCGTCCAACGGCAGCGGCGCTTTTGAACGATCCGTTCGTCGTCCTTCGGCGGTACGGCACCCCTCACCCCACCCGGTGAAGGTATGAAAGTTTCGTTTTGATAATCCAAGTCGATCCTTGTCCGGCGCGGGCGAATCTGGTAAGTTGGGGAGTTCGACGATACCTCATTGGGAGATTGCAGCCATGAACGCCGCTTCTCTCCGCGATCGCGGGTTGCAACTGCTGCGCACGGCTTTGGACGATGCCTCTGCCGACTTTCGAGAAGGACAATGGGAGTCTATTGAGGCACTGGTGGAGCGGCGGGCGCGGTTGCTTTTGGTGCAACGAACCGGCTGGGGCAAGAGCGCGGTCTATTTTCTGAGTACGCGTATGCTGCGCGATCGAGGGGCAGGACCGACTTTGTTGGTGTCGCCTTTATTGGCCCTGATGCGCAATCAGATCGACGCGGCGGTTCGGCTCGGCGTTCGGGCGGCAACCGTCAACTCCACCAACTCCGACGATTGGAAAGCCATCGAACAACGCTTGCGAACCGATGACATCGACGTGCTAGTCGTGTCGCCGGAGCGCTTTGGCAACGAGACGTTTCTGACGCAAATGCTCATGCCGCAGGCGGCGCGGGTGGGTTTGTTCGTGGTCGATGAGGCGCACTGTATCTCCGATTGGGGGCACGATTTTCGCCCGGATTATCGGCGGATCGTTCGCATTCTGGAACGCCTGCCAGGTAATGTGCCGGTGTGCGCGACGACGGCGACGGCCAACGATCGCGTGGTGGCCGATGTGGTGTCGCAACTCGGTTCGCATCTCGAAGTGCAGCGCGGGCCGCTGCGGCGCGAAAGCCTGCACCTGCAAACGGTCGCCCTGCCCGACGATGCGTCCAAGCTGGCCTGGTTGGCACACTATCTCCCCAGCTTGAAGAAAAAGGGCGGCAAAAGCGGCATCGTCTATGCGTTGACCATTCGCTGGACCGAACGCATCGCCGATTGGCTCCGCAGTCGAGGGATGAAGGCCGAGGCGTACCACTCGCAGCTGGACGACCGCGAAGAGCGCGAGGGGCTGCTGCTGCGCAATGAAATCGACGCCTTGATCGCCACCACGGCCCTGGGCATGGGATACGACAAGCCCGATCTCGGTTTCGTCGTCCACTTCCATCAACCGGCTTCCGTGGTGCATTACTATCAACAAGTGGGGCGGGCGGGACGGTGCATTAGCGATGCCTATGGCGTGATGCTGTCCGGGAGCGACGACCGCGCCATCAACGATTATTTCATCGAACAGGCGTTTCCGACCGAGGAAGAGGTTACGACGATTCTCGGCGTGGTGGAGCAATCGGCCCAAGGGTTGACGATGGCGCAACTCGAAGCGGCGGTCAATCTGTCGCGGACGCAGATCGAGCGCGTTCTCAAAACGCTGGCGGTGGAGACGCCTCCTCCGTTGGCGAAATTGGAGACGCGCTGGGTGGCCACGCTTCAGCGTTACGATCCCCGGCGTCGCCACGAACTCATCGAACGCTTGACGCGGATTCGACAAGCGGAACAGAAGCACATGGATGCGTACGGTCAACATAACGGCTGTCTCATGGAGTTTTTAGCGAGAGCGCTCGACGATCCGACCGCTTCGCCGTGCGGTTGTTGTGCCTATTGCAAAGGCCAGCCGGAGGCGTTGCGGCGCGTACCGGAGAATCTGATCCGCGAAGCCGTCGTCTTCCTTCGCCGCTGCGATCTGCCGATTGAGCCGCGCGCCCAGTGGCCGAGCGATGCCCTGCCCAACTACGGCTGGCGCGGTCGCATCGCCGTCGAGAGGCGTGCGGAACCGGGACGCGCTTTGTGCATCCTCAACGATTCCGGCTGGGGGAGCATGGTTCGGCATGGGAAGAAAGAAGGTCGATTCGCCGAGGAACTGGTGGAAGCCCTGACGGATCTGATCCAGCGCCATCGCCCCCATCCCGCGCCGGAGTGGCTGACCTGCATTCCCTCGCTGCTCCATCCGGATCTGGTCCCCGACCTGGCAAATCGAGTGGCCACGCGCCTGGGGTTGCCCTTCGTTCCCGCCGTGCGCAAAGTGCGCGCCGTCCGACCGCAGAAAGACATGGAAAATAGTTGGCAGCGGGTACATAATTTAGACGGCGCGTTCCAGGTCGAGCGCCGGCAAGGCATGGCGGGGCCAGTGCTGTTGCTCGATGACATCGTGGATTCCGGTTGGACGTTGACGATTGCATCGGCCCTGCTCCGCCAGGAGGGCAGCGGCCCCGTATCGCCGTTCGTCCTGGCCGCCAGTCGCTAACGAGGTGTGCCTTCATGTCGCCGCCGACCGCCGTTCATCCGGATACCCAGGCCGTTTTGTTGTTGTGCGGCGTCTTCACCCAGGGGGACGGCTCGAATGTTAAGCCGTTGTCACTCGGCGAATACAACGCCGTCGCTTCGTGGTTGGCTCGGAGCGGCCGGCGTCCCGCCTCTCTCGTTCGCGCCGACGAGGAATCGCTTCCCGACCACGAACCGGGCTTTCCCGATGCGAAGCGCTTGCGCGGACTGTTGGGGCGCGGCTTTCAGTTGGCCGCCGCTCTGGAACGATGGCAGCGTTTGGGATTGTGGGTCATCAGTCGAGGCGAGGACGGCTACCCCGAACGGCTGCGGCGGCATCTGCGTTCGTCCGCGCCGCCGCTCTTATACGGCATTGGCGATCCCCGTCGTCTCAATGGGGGAGGCTTGGCGGTGGTCGGCTCGCGCAACGTCGATGACGAGGCGTTGGCGTTCACGCGGCGAATCGGCGCTCGCTGCGCCGACCAGGGAGTGTCGATTGTGTCCGGCGGCGCGCGGGGCGTCGATCGCGCCGCTGTGGCCTCGGCTCTGGAAGCGGGGGGCAATGCCGTCGCCGTCTTGGCCGAACGGCTCGATCGCGCCGCCACGGCGCGAGAGATGCGCGAGCCGCTGCGCGAAGGACGACTGACGCTGCTGACTCCCTACGAACCGGAATCGGGATTCACCATCGGCAAGGCGATCGGTCGCAATAAAGTCATCTACACGCTCGCCGATTTCGCCCTGGTCGCCCGTTTCAAGACCAACGAAGGCGGCACTTGGTCCGGTGCGGTCGAGCAACTGGTCCGCAATCGGAACCATTCACCGGGCATCCCGGTCTTCTTTCGCACCGCTCACAATCCCGAGGAAGGCTGTGCGGAATTGCAACGGCGCGGTGCGATTCCGTTTCCCGAAGACGATTTCGTCTCTCGTCCCCTCGTGGAGTTATTGGCCGCGTCGGTCCCCGCCCCACCCCCATCCAAGCCGCAACCCCAGACTACTCCTCTCGACGACATTCCGAAGACCGAAGATGCGGACACTTGCTATCGGCTTTGTCTACCACTGCTGTTGCATCAATTACAAGAAGAGAGAACGACAAAGCAAATTGCCGAGATGTCGAAATCACTGGAGCTATTGCCAAAGCAACTCGAACTTTGGCTCAAACGAGCGATTGGCGAGGGAAAAGTGAAGAAGAAAAAGACGGGTCGGGTGGTCTACGTCGCCACCTCCGCCCCGAGCGAACAATCGCTCTTCGACGGCTCCCATGCGAGCAAACCCAATGAAGAGGAAGCGACGCGCGATTAGAGTGGCCAAGGTGGGACTCGAACCCACACGCCCGTGAAGGCACTGGATTTTGAGTCCAGCGCGTCTGCCAGTTCCGCCACTTGGCCAGTGGACGATTTGCATCACTCACAGTGTACGGCAGCCGTCAAGGGCGTCAAGGCTTGCCCGCGCCGATAAGCGATTCCGGTGGCTGCTGCTGGGCGGGCATGGAGGGAGGCGAGCGTCCGCTTTCGATTTCTAGGGCCGCCACGCGCCAAGTCGGCGGACCATTCGCCGCGCCCAATCCTTCCACGACGAGTTGAACTTCGACCAAGTATTGAGGCGTCAGGCCGTCTTCGGCCATATAGCGCACGATCGCATCGAAAGCCATCGTCAATCGACCGTCGCTCTCTTGGATTCTCGGCATGTTCGGCTGAACGGTCAGCATGAACCGGGGGCGGCCCGCGCTCGGCTGAAACGTCTTCTCGACGCGCTCCAGGATTTTCTTTTTCTGCAAGCGCGTTGCCCAAAAGCGCGCGAGGTCGATGCGGATGATTTTCGCTTCGCTCAGCTTCTCGGCCGCGTTAAGATATTCGCGGCACACGGCATCGCACAACCCCAACGAGGCCACGCCCGTCAACGGCGCGGCTGCCATCAAACGAGCCGCCATCTGCCCTCGGTGCAACCGTTCGCGCTCGGCGAGAGGCAGCGTATCCAAATAGGCTTCCGCCAGTCGTTGCTCGGAAACCTTCTCCGCCCACGACCGGGCGAAATCTCCCGCCGATCCGGCCACTTTAATCACCTCTTCGCCGCGAGGCGTCCAGGCCAGCGTTTCCTTGATTACATTCGTTTCGCCCTTGGTGAGCTGGACTTGCCATTGACGCCCCTTGGTCTCGCCGGGCTTGGGATCGGGGCCGAACGCTACTACTTGCATCTCCAAGGAACCCAGCGGAGCAGTGATGCGATAGCGCATCCCCACCCGATACCCGCCCTTGTCGTAATTCCATTCGCTGACGCCCAACGGTTCAATCTCCGTCTGCGGACCACCGATCTGAATGAATCGAACGAATTGCGATTGGCGAAATTGCGTGAATGGTCCCGGATTCTGACCGGACGAGTTGTTGAAGCGTGCCTCAATCGCATTGCGGAGTTCGCCGGCATCCATGTCTTTGAGGGCGACGCCCGAAGACAAGGCGAAGGCGCGTTCGTAGTTACCCTGTTTGATTTGCTCGAAGAAGCCATCGACCCATTCGACGGCGGAGCCGCGCACGGCAAAGAACGTGGCGGCGTAATAGGCCGCATAGGTCAGCCCGACGACGATGGTAAGCCGAAGTCCCCAGGTGGTGAAGGCTGTGCCGCTGAGCGTGTTTTCGGAAGCAAGGATGCGCGCGCGTCCGGCCCAGCAGACGATGAGCGCGGCGAGCGGCAACAGAAAGCTCCAACCCGGCAGCAGAAATGGAGTACGGCCGAACAGGTTGATTCCACCGCCCACGGCCACGACTAGCGCGAAGACGGCGGACAAGCCGAAGCCGACCAGAGCCAACAGCGACAGAGGCCGATACGCCGAGGTCGGCGCGGACAACTCCGCCGGCGCTTCGGCCTCGCCGCGCGGGCGATCCGTTGTTTCTGCCATAAATGCTCTCCTCTTCCTGCGTTAATCGCCGCCTAGATCGGCGGAAATGTCGCCGAGCATGGCGTTGCGCGCCGCGTCGCTGGGAGACGGACCGCGCGTTTGCAATTGCCCCGACATATCGAGATAGATTTTATCCTGTAAGATTTCCTGAATCACCGTCGCCATTTTATCGCCGCCGCGAACCTCGACCAACGGCTTGGCTCCGCTGTTGAGGGCGACCATCCGCTTTTGAATCAGCGTCGAGAGCTTGAAACGCCCGCCGACCTTGTTGACGATTCCTTCTTCCTTCAATTCATCCAGCATCCGCGTTCCCTTTCTGAAAAGCCTCGACAATGGCGGCACGAACCTCGGCCACCGCCGATTCCAATTCGTCGTTCATCACGACGCGGTCGAACTCTCCCATGCGATCCAACTCACGCCGCGCCGTGTCCAATCGACGGGCGATCTGCTCTTCGCTTTCCGTGCCGCGCTGGCGCAGACGTTGCTCGTAAATCTGCCACGACGAGGCCCGAAGAAAGATCGACAGACATTGGGGGCAGCGGGCGCGTACCTGAGCCGCTCCTTGCACGTCGATATCCAGAATCACCCCCACGCCCCGCGCGCGATAATCGTCCACCTCGCGGCACGGCGTGCCATACCACTGCCCGTTCACTTCGGCCCACTCGAGGAATGCCCCGGCTTGCACTTGTTCTTGAAACCGCTCGCGCGTCCAAAACCAGTAGTGAATGCCATTGCGTTCGTAGGACCGCGGAGGCCGGGTCGTCGCCGACACCGACAACCGCAGAGGCACATCGCCCTTCTCCACCAATCGGGCGATGAGAGTGGATTTCCCACTGCCGCTCGGACCAGACACGATGATTAACGGCGCTATTCCCATTAGTAAAAAAGTAGTCGGTAGCCAGTAGCCAAAAAGCAGTAGGCAGTGAGGGTGGATAGATCGTACTATTTCTCCGCCGATTTCTACGGACTACTGGCTTGTGACTACTCCAAGTTTTGCACCAACTCGCGGATTTTCTCCAAGGTTCCTTTGATCTCGACAACGTGGCGCGAGATTTCCACGTCGCTGGCTTTGGAGCCGATGGTATTCGTCTCGCGGAACATCTCTTGGGTAAGGAATTCCAGCTTGCGGCCGGCGCTCTCCGGCTCGTTGACGATCTCCTGAAACTGATCGAGGTGGCTGGCCAGACGCACCACCTCTTCGGCGATGTCGCTGCGCTCGGCGAAAACGGCCACCTCTTTGATAAGATCACTACGATCAATCTGCACGTCTAGTTCACCGATTAGATTGCGCACGCGGTCGTAGAGGCGGTCTCGGAACAAAATCGACACGCGCGGAATCTGCACGCGGATGCGTTCTAGTTCGGCGGCGATGTGGTCGCGCATCTGCATGAGTTCTTGCGCCATGGCGCGGCCTTCTTCTTGCCGCATCGTTTGCAGGCGGCGCAGGGCATCCTCCAGCACCCGCTCGACGCGCGGCCATTCTTCGTCCAGTTGAATCGAGGACGAAGCCGGCTCCGGTACCACGCCCGGCAGAGCCAGCACCTGGGCAATCAACGACGTGCCTGGATCGGCCCATCCCAACGATCCGCCCAGTTCGCGCAGCTGGCGGATGTAACTTTGCAGAGCCACGCCGTTGATCTGAAAGTCTTGCGGAGACAATCGACGCTGACAGCGAAGGTGTACTTGGATGGTGCCGCGCCGGACGATACGGCGAATGACCTTTTCAAACTCCGCCTCCAACAGGTTGTACGGCTCGCCGGCGCGGAGCGATACTTTCAAATAGCGATTGTTGACCGAGCGCACTTCAATGGCTAGATGGAGATTGTCGTCCTGGTAGCTCGCTTCGCCGTAGCCGGTCATGCTGCATAGCACGCGCGTCTCCTTCGTCGGAGGGTTTCGGTTACTGCCCGCCGTCTTCATCCGCTGGGGCGGTAGGCGCGGGAGTGACTTTGCCACTCGGTCCCGGCCCGGCCGTGGTCGGCTGTACCATCTTGATGATAATCATGATGAGCAAGATCCACACGGCGGCGACGTAAATGGTGACGCGCGTGAAGGTATCGCCGGCGCGCGAGCCGAAGGCGCTCGAACCCCCCGCCCCGCCGAACGCTCCGGCCAATCCGCCCCCCTTGCCCTTTTGGATTAGAACCAACAAGATCAGGAACAGACCTACCACCAACAGTACGATGTTCAGCACCGAGGGCAGCCAACCGCGAATGCCCCCTTCTCCTTCGGCGAAGATCGTCCCTAACGCGGCCCACACGGTCATGTGCGAACTCCTTCATTTGTGGCAAAACGGAAACCGTCATTATAGGCAATCGCGCGGAAGATGGAAGGCGTATCGGCGAACCGCCAGCTTACGCTGCCGGGGACGGCGAACCGGCGGCGTCAGCCGCCCGGTGATGAATCCACAACCCGCCAGCTTACGCTGCCGGTTCGCCAAGGGAGGCGCGAGCGATGGCCAGGAACGAATCGGCGTTGAGACTGGCCCCGCCGATCAGTCCGCCATCGACATCCGGCTGGGCGAACAGGATGGCGGCGTTGTCGGGTTTGACGCTGCCGCCGTACTGGATAGGAAGCGCCGAGGCCGTTTCCTCGCCGAACCGAGCGCGGATTTTGCCGCGGAGGAAGGCATGAGCATCTTGAGCCTGCTGAGGCGTGGCATTCTGCCCGGTGCCGATGGCCCATACGGGTTCGTAGGCCAGCACCACATGCCGCAGCGCGGCCGCCTCCAAACCGGCGAGGCTGCCGTTCAGCTGCGTCTCCAAAACCGTCTCGGTGCGTTGGCTTTGGCGCTCTTCCAACGTCTCTCCCAGACAGAGGATAACCTCCAGTCCGGCGGCGAGGGCGGCGTGGACTTTGCGATTGATGAAGGCGTCGGACTCGCCGAGTTTCTGGCGGCGTTCGCTGTGACCGAGGATGACGTATCGGCAGCCGACATCGACGAGCATGGCGGGACTGACTTCGCCGGTGAACGCTCCCTCTTTCTCGTGGTAGCAGTTCTGCGCCCCCAGCGCCACGACACCGCCCTTGAGAATCTCGGCGACGGCGGACAGATACGGAAACGGCGGACAGACGGCGATGGAGACGCGCATCTCGTTGCCCAGTCCGTGCGCCACCGCCGACGCCAATTGGCGCGCCGCGGCCGCATGGGTGAACATCTTCCAGTTCCCGGCGACGAATTTCTTACGCATAAGACGAAACCTCTGTGGTTAGCCGCGACGCGGAGCGGAGCGCGTGAATCGATTCACGCGCTCCGCTCCGCGTCGCGGCTAACCGGGATCTTAGATCGTTTTCCCCATCAAGTCGGCGAGGCGACGGAGATCGCGCATGAGCGCGGCGTACTGAGCGGGCAAGAGCGCTTGGGGGCCGTCCGACAGTGCCTTTTCGGGGCAGTTGTGAACCTCGACGTGAACGCCGTCCGCTCCAGCGGCGATGGCGGCTCGCGCCATGGCCGGGATCAAATCGGGACGACCGGTGGCGTGGCTGGGATCGACGATGATCGGCAGATGGCTCTGTCCCTTCACGTTGGGCACCGCGCTGAGATCGAGCATGTTGCGCGTCGAGTCTTCAAAGGATCGCACGCCGCGTTCGCACAACACCACGTCCGGATTACCTTCGGATAAGACGTACTCCGCCGACATCAGCATGTCTTTGACGGTGGCGCTCATGCCGCGTTTGAGCAAGACGGGTTTGCGCGCTTGGCCGACTTCGCGCAGCAGATCGAAATTCTGCATGTTGCGCGCTCCGATCTGGAACATATCGGCATAGCGGCTAACCATCTCAACTTGGCGCGGGTCCATGACTTCGGTGACGACCGGCAAACCGTGTCGGTGGCCGACCTCGGCGAGAATCTTCAAACCCGCCTCGCCGAGTCCTTGAAAGCTATAGGGACTGGTGCGCGGTTTGAACGCGCCGCCACGCAACAGGTTGGCCCCCGCCGCCTTCACATGGCTGGCAATGGCATCGAGGACTTCGGCACTTTCGATGGCGCACGGTCCGGCGATCGAAGCCAGCGAACCGCCGCCGATGCGCGCGGGTACCACGGGCGGGCCGCACTCCGCGCCCACGACGACGACGGTATCTTCGCGGCGAAACTCGCGGCTGGCCAGCTTGAACGCTTTGAGAATCGGCAACACTTGTTCGACGCCGGGTATGGCCGATAGCGGCTCGGCTTGCAGTTTATCTTCGTCGCCGATCACACCCACGATGGTGCGTTTCTCGCCCTGACTCAGATGCGGCTTGAAACCCAGTTCGCGGATGCGGTCGAGAACGTGTTCAATTTGCTCGTCGGTCGAATCCGGTCGCAACACGATAATCATAGTTCATCGCATAGTTCTGCGTTCTGAGTGCTGAGTGCTGAGTTGCGAAACGGATCTACTCGGCACTCGGAACTCAGTACATATAGTTAGCCGCTGGTCAGCGCCATGGGATAGGAGCCGAGAACGGTTACTTCCTGGCAGTGTTCGCCGAGCGTCTGCAAGGTGCGCTTGACCTTGGGGTCCTCGACGTGTCCTTCAAAATCGACGAAGAATAGATATTCGGGCTTGGATACTTTCGCCTTGTCTTCGCCGCCGTTGGAGGCGACGCGGCGTGGCCCGGGGAACGACTCGATCCACGTCAAGTTGATTTTGGCCTGCTTAAACACGTCCAGCGCCTCGGCCAACGAACCGGGGTGATGCGGAATGCGGAACATGATCGTCGTTTTATCGTGTCCCGTTTTGCCGCACTTCTGATGGCCGACGATGGCGAAGCGTGTCTCGTTGTAGGGCGAATCCTCGATGTCGGGGAAGAGGATGCGGAGTCCGTACTTGACGGCGGCCTGACGACTGGCAACCGCCGCCGCCCCTGGCTCATGCTGTGCCAACTCCGCAGCCGTCGCCGTGGACGAGACTTCTTTCCATAAGGCTTGAGGCAGGTTCTTGGCCAGCCAATTGCGGCACTGCGACAGCGCCTGCGGCTTGCTGTAGACGCGGCGAATCTCCTGCGGATCGCACTTGGCCATGAGATTGTGATGAATCTGCAAGCGCACCTCGGCACACACGACGATATGCGGCATGCGCAAGAACATCTCCAACGTATCGGCGATGCGTCCGTCGGTCGAATTCTCCACCGGCACGACGCCGAAATCGACGTGCCCTCGATCCACTTCTTCGTACACTGCCGCGATGTTATTGACGCCGAGAAAATCGACGGCCTGACCGAAACGTTCGATGGCGGCGAGATGGCTATAACTGTATTCCGGGCCGAGATAGGCGACTTTCAATACCTTTTGCAAAGCGCGCGAGCCGCTCATCAACTCTCGAAAGAGGGCGCGGATGGTACCGGCGTCGAGCGGGCCTTTGTGCTTCTCGTTGAGCTGCAAGACGTTTTGCAACACTTCTTCTTCACGAGCCGGCGAGAAGATTTCCTCGCCGTGATCGTTTTTCAATCGACCGATCTCTGCGGCGACATGGGCTCGTTCGTTCGCCAACTTCAAGATTTGCAAATCGAGCTTGTCAATCTGCGTGCGGAGGCTCCGTAGGGCAGCCTGAGAACGGGCTGGACTGAGTGGGTTGCTCGCTGTCGAGGTGCCCTCGGCTTTTCGCGGCATGGGCCAATCTCATCAACAAGGGGGTATAAAAATCATTTTTTCAGTCTATGAAGGATACTGGAGGGAGTCAACGGAGCGCCATAAATCCATATGAATTTTCAACTTTTGCCGCGCGCTCGGAGACACGGCGTCTGCCACATTGACCCGACCTTTATTCTCCCTGTGCGGACCAATCTGCCAAAATGACAGTCCGACGCGCGATTCGTCGCTTCTCCGGTACGAGCGGCGAGAAACCCTTTGCAGTAAGTCTTTTAAGGATAATGGGATTCGATGCTCTCTAAACAATCGAAGGACGGCGGCATGGTCTTTGCTAATAGGTTTGGTAGTTTCTCAAGAGGACGCATCGGGTGCATTCGCCCCGGCGTATCATTCGTGAGAACCGACCCGATCCCTCTCGGAACACACGGCCGTCGACAAACCATTTCTGCGATGGGACGTAAACGGCCGTTCAGAAAGGAGAATCATCCAAATGGCTGAGGAAAAAATCATCGGCATCGACCTCGGCACGACCAACTCCGTCGTGGCGGTCATGGAAGGCGGCGAGGTCAAAGTCATTCCCAACCAGGAAGGCAACCGCCTAACGCCGAGCGTCGTGGCATTCACGGATAAAGGCGATCGTCTGGTGGGCGATCCGGCCAAGCGACAAGCCATCACCAATCCGCGCCGCACCCTTTACTCGATCAAGCGCTTCATGGGCCGTCGTCGCAAGGAAGTGACCGAAGAAGAGAAGTTGGTTCCCTACAAGATGGTCGGTGGTCCGGAAGACCCGGCCAAGGTGGAGATCGACGGCAAGGCGTTCACGCCGCCAGAGATCTCGGCAATGGTGTTGCGCAAGCTCAAGGAATCCGCCGAGGCCTACCTCGGACACACGGTGCGCAAAGCGGTCATCACGGTTCCAGCCTATTTCAACGACGCCCAACGACAGGCGACTATTGAAGCCGCCAAAATCGCCGGTTTCGACACCGAATGGGAGATCGAGGATCCGGGAACCGGCAAGAAAACGCGCCAGCGTATGCGCATCATCAACGAGCCGACGGCCGCTTCGTTGGCCTACGGGTTGGAAAAGAAAAAGAGCGAACGCATCGCCGTCTTCGATCTCGGCGGCGGAACCTTCGATATTTCCATTCTCGATGTCGGCGACGGCGTGTTTCAGGTGCTGGGCGTCAACGGCGACACGCATCTGGGCGGCGACGACTTCGACCAAGTCTCGATCGACTGGATCGCCGAAGAGTTCAAGAAGGAACACGGCATCGACCTGCGCAAGGACCAAATGGCCCTGCAACGCCTCAAGGAAGCCGCCGAACGGGCCAAGAAAGATCTCTCGCAGGCCAACAGCACCGACATCAACTTGCCGTTCATCACTGCGGACGCTTCCGGGCCGAAACATTTGCAGATGTCGTTGACCCGCGCCAAGTTCGAGCAGTTGGTCGATCGCTTGATCGAACGCTGCCGCCGTCCGGTGTTGCAAGCGTTGCAAGACGCCAAACTGAAACCGTCGGACATCGATGAGATCGTATTGGTTGGCGGTATGACCCGCATGCCCCGAGTGCAACAGGTCGTCAAGGAGATCTTCGGCAAGGAAGGGCACAAGGGCGTCAATCCCGATGAGGTCGTCGCCATCGGCGCTGCCATCCAAGGTGCGCAGCTGCTGTTGGGCAGCAAGTCGGAAGTGCTGTTGGTGGACGTGACGCCGTTGTCGTTGGGCATCGAGACGTTGGGCGGACGCCTGACGCGCTTGATCGAACGCAATTCGTCGATCCCCACGGAAAAGAAAGACGTGTTCTCGACGGCGTCGGACAACCAAACGGCAGTGACGATCAGCGTTTATCAGGGTGAGAGCGAGATTGCCAAAAGTCCGAGCAATCGCCTCTTGGGCGAGTTCAATCTGGAGGGCATCCGCCCCGCGCCGCGCGGCGAACCGCGCGTTGAGGTGACGTTCTCGCTGGACAAGAATGGTATCTTGCAAGTGACGGCCAAGGATCTCGACACCAACAAGGAGGCCAAGATCGAAATCAAGGGGTCGAGCGGTCTGGACCCCGCCGAAGTCGAACGGATGCGCAAGGAGGCCGAGGCGCACGCCGCGGACGATCGCCGCAAGGTCGAGTTGATTGAGGCGCGCAATCAGGCCGACGCCGTGATCTTCTCCATCGAGAAGCAGCTCAAGGAACTGGGCGACAAAGTTACGGACAGCGACCGGCAAGCGATTCAGGCGGCGGTCGAACGGACGAAGCAAGCGGCCAGCGGCGAAGACGTGGCGGCCATTCGTCAAGCCGTCAGCGATCTGCACGTCGCCGCTCAAGCGATGGCGCAGCACATGCACCGGCCGGCCGGCGAAGAGGGCGCTCCCAGCCCCGGCGGCGAGTCCGCCAAAGGCAAGGACGACGTAATCGACGCCGAGTTTGAAGTGAAGAAGTAATGCGCTTCTTGTGGCGAGCGGTGGGTTGACGCCCACCGCTCGCTTTTTTTGTACGGACTCACGATACGACCGCGATGATGCAATTATCCGAGGAGAGGACACTGCCCGATGCGTCGAGAATGTTCGCGCCGATCTCATAAGCCTGCTCGCCCAATCCGGACACAGGCGTGAACGACAGAACGGCTCGCCGCGTGGTGTCATCTCCAAGGGGGAAAGTGAGGGCGATGCCACCGTATGTCGGATCGTTCGCGAGATTGTCTGGGGTTCCGGCGTAGATGACGTTGCCGGTCAAGCTGTAGCCATTGCCGGCTTGAGTTATTCCCGGACTAAACATGACGCCGACGGTCGCTACTCCGGCGTTCATCATGAGCGTATTCGCAAGTATTTTGATTTGTCCACAAACGGGTTCGGTTGTCAGAAGACGCAGCGAAGCAATGGCCTCTTCAAAATGGCGGATGGTGTCTTTCAACCCTCGGACGAAGGCCAGGGACATGGACGACTCCTTAAAAGAAGGGGTTACGTTATCATTCGCTCCTCTCACTCCAACACAGTCTCCCCCGAGCGAGGACGAGAGGGAGTTGTGGGACCGAATCGAAGACGGGTTACTCGTTCAGTAAAGTCAAAGGATAGAATTCGATGCGGCGTATCTCCAAGGCTGCCTTGTAGACGTAGATGCCGATTCCGCCCGAAGGTGAGTACGAGAGCGCGGGCCCAGCGAGATCGTGCTGTTTTTTTTGGATGCGACGAAAGGCGTCGGCCAATTCTTGCGACGAGTAATGTCCCTTCACGTTATTTTCCGTCGAAACAACGATTCCTTCCGTTCCGAACTCGCAAGTCAGCGTTCGCCAGTAGCTGTTATCGTTCCTGGGATCGACGGCTCGCATCGGTAGGAGGCCGCGCAATTGCGCGCGATGCGGGATGCTGGATAACTCGCGACGGTCGGCGATGCAACGCGCTCCGACACAGAGCAAGTTATCGGGCTGACCCATCGTGTCGTCGTAAGTCAACTCGATGTTCGAGTGATAAACGCCCATGGGGTGGGCGTTCCGTTGGCGTCCGAGATAAACGCCGACCAGGCTCGTTTCGTCGCCGCCGCATTGCCGCATCTCAAAAATAAGCCGGCCGCCCTTGCGTTGGGGGTTGGGCGGGAGAACCTCCAACAGCGCCAACGAGAACGTCTCGAGCGTTAGATTCTGGAAGCGATTGCTCGCTTTCTTCCGCGGATCTAGTCCCACAAGGACTTTCGACCACGGCAACCCCTCTTGGCGTGGGAAGACAACGAGAGGTCGATTCGGACGAGCGTGCGATTCCTCAAGGAGAAGTTTGGTCTCCAAAGAGGATGGCCCGCCTGGTGGAGCGGTTGGATTGGTTGCGGGCACGAGGAGCAAAGAGAGCAACAGCAACGGTATCACGCAGCTGAGGACAACGGCACCGGCGCGGGGAGTGATGAATCTTTGAATGGAGCGGACTAGCCTCCTGCCCAATCCGGGGCTGGGGGTGGCTAGGGGATTGCCGCCGCGCCAGCGTGCCAAATCGTCCGCCACTTCCTCGGCCGAGGCGTAACGCCAAGCCGAATCCTTATCCAGACACCTGAGGCATATCGTCTCCACGTCCGCCGGGACATCCGCTTCGAGTTGCGACGGTCGAAACGGTTCGACCCTTAGGATGCGCGCGAGAACATCGGTCTGATTTTCACCCTGAAAAGGTCGTTGGCCTGTCAACATCTCGTAGAGGATCACGCCCAGTGCCCACACGTCGCAAGACGGTGTGGCATGGCATCCTCGTCCGCGCGCTTGTTCGGGCGACATATACGGCACCGATCCGAGCATCTGCCCACTGCGGGTGTGGCCGAGGTTGCGATCGAGCAGTTTCGCCAAGCCAAAATCGGAGACCAACGGTTCGTCGCGTTCGTCGAGCAGGATGTTGGCGGGCTTCAAATCGCGGTGCAGCACGTTCTGTTGGTGGGCGTAGTGTACCGCCCGCGCCACTTTCTCGACGAAATCCACCGTCCAGCGCGCGTCGGGCCGACCTCGCTGCAAGCGTTTTTCCAGGCTACCCCCCGTCGCCAACGGCATGGTGTAGTAGTATTCGCCGTCGATCTGGCCCGCGTCGTAGATCGGCAACAAGTTCGGATGGCGCAGCCGACGGGCGACTTCGATCTCTTTTTCGAACGTGTGGATCTCGAACTCGTCGCCGCTGTGCAGCAGCTTCAAGGCGACGATGCGATCCAACGGCCTGCCCTGCCGCGCGCGATAGACGTGGCCCATGCCGCCGCGTCCGATGCGCTCGAACAGTTCGTACTGCCCCAGGAAGCGCTGTCCGGCCCGGAGCGAACCGGCCTTGTGCCCAACCATGTCCGCTTGCGCTTCCGCTAGGGTTTCGGCTTGGTCGATCTCGCCGGCGCGCTTTTTCGACAGGTTCGTCAGCCGCGTACGCAACGACTCGCGCCATTGCGGAAACCGTTGGCAATAATCGTCCACAGAGGGCGCTAATCCGGCAGATTCATGCAGACGATATTCCAGATCGATCAGTTCCAACACCAAGGGGGGATATTCGTTCAATTGCGGATAGCGAACCAGCAGATCCTCGACTCGGCAAGGCGTACCGGAGCGCAGGCAGCGTTCCAGTTCATTCCCGGCCTCGTTTTTCAAGGAAGTGATGCGGCGAGGTGAAGAACTGCTCGCAGAGTTCGATTGCAGAGATGGCATGGGCGTAACCTCACATTTGGGGACATCTCGTGGGTATTGAGGGATTACAGCACACACGAACCGTCTCTGGAATGTAGCTAATCGCTCCAAGGAATACAAGCTCGCAAACGCTAAAAATCGAAATGGAGGCTTGCTCTGAACGCATCAGCAAATGTCATGTCATCCGAGGCGGAGCGTCCGTCCCCAAAGCCCCTCTCCCCCGAGTACAGGGGAAAAGTGAGAATCTGAGACAGTCTCTGAGTGTGCGAAACGCCGACGAGGGTGAGTCACTCTCGTCGGCGCTTCGGGTGGATCGGGCCTTATCATGTACCCTGTTCCCAACCGCTCATGTACTTGCGCTGTTGCGAGGTCAATTCGTCGATCTCGACGCCCATCGATTCCAGTTTGTGGCGGGCGACGAACTCTTCAACCTCGGCGGGCACGGTATGTACCGCCGGTGTCAGTTTGCCCTTGTTGAGGATGCAATACTCGGTGGCCAACGCTTGCGTGGCGAAGCTCATGTCCATGACGCTGGGCGGATGGCCCTCGGCGGCGGCGAGATTGACCAAACGGCCTTGACCGAGCAGATAAATCCGCGCGCCTTTCTTCAATTTGTACTCATCGACGTTGGTCCGCACGTTCGCCGTCACGCTGTCGCACTCGGAGCGCAGAGCGGGAATGTCGATTTCCACGTCGAAATGTCCGCTATTGCAGACGAGCGCGCCGTCTTTCATCTTCAGGAAATGTTCGCGGCGAATGATGTGCGCGTTGCCGGTGACGGTGATGAACACGTCGCCGATGGGGGCGGCGGCGGCCAACGGCATGACCTGGAAACCGTCCATCGCCGCTTCCAGAGCGCGAATGGGATCGACCTCGGTGACGATGACGTTGCTGCCCAATCCGCGCGCCCGCAGCGCCACGCCCTTGCCGCACCAGCCGTAGCCGCACACCACCACTTTGCGGCCGGCCATCAGCACGTTCGTCGCCCGGATGATGCCGTCGATGGTGCTTTGTCCCGTGCCGTAGCGATTGTCGAAAAGATGCTTGGTCAGGGCGTCGTTGACGGCGATCACGGGGAATTGCAGCACGCCGTCGCGCTCCATGGCCCGCAATCGATTCACGCCGGTGGTCGTCTCTTCCATGCTGCCGACCACCTGCGCGATCAGGCGTTTTCGTTCGGCCGGCGGCAGCGATTGCGCCCAAGCGCGCACTTGGGGATGCACGTCGTCGAGCCGTTCCAATGCCACGAAAATCATCGCCGACACCAGATCGGCACCATCGTCCATCGTGACGTGCGGCTCGTGCGCCAAGGCGGCGACGATGTGCTTGTAATAGGTATCGTTGTCTTCTTCGCGGATCGCGTGGACGGCAATGCCGAAATCCTGCACCAAACTTGCGGCCACGTCATCTTGCGTGCTAAGCGGATTGGAGGCGATCAACACCACGTCCGCGCCGCCCGCTTGCAGGGTGCGAATGAGATTGGCCGTCTCGCAGGTGACGTGCAGACAAGCCGCCATGCGCAAACCGGCTAACGGTTTCTCTTTGGCAAAACGCTCGCGGATGCGCGCCAGCACCGGCATGTCGCCGTCCGCCCACAAGATGCGCTTTTTGCCGTGGGGAGCGAGTTTCAAATCTTTCACATCGCAACGAGACTTCGTCGCCGTGGTCATGGCCACTCCATTCTCAGAAGGTTATCGAGCATCGGCGTCGGCTCGATACCCGAGCATCCGCCTTGATCCACAGTCGTTTTTTTAAGACTCGTGCAAGGTAGTTCAAGACGTGAGGCGAACGGGCGACGGCGATGCCCCTTCGATTATCCGCGACGCGGAGCGGAGCGCGTGGGATGGAACACGCGCTCCGCTCCGCGTCGCGGATAACCTTTGGCCGGGTTATTCCTTCTTCTGCGGCGGCGGGGCTTTCTCCTTGGGTAACGCCGGAGAAGGGACATCGGCGGGTAGGCTTTCCATCGCTTCCTTCCAGGCTTTTTTCATCTCGTCCACATTGTCGAATTCGGTAATCATCTCGACGCGCTCAAGAGGCAGCCAAACGGTGCGTTTATTCGCCCAGTGATGTCCGTGAATGTCTTCGCTGCCCTTGCCAACCAGAAACGTGGCGTCGCCCAACTTCCGCACCTCCGGGTTGTTCAGTGGAATCGAGGACCGCGAGTCCAAAAAGACGAGCAGAACTTTTCCGGGGAAGGGGTTGCCCACAGCGGCTTCGGCGGCGAAGGCCGCGGCGCGGGCTTGCAGCCGCGAGACTGCGAAGTAGCCGACGAAGGCAAGCATCGCTACCCCAGCGCACGCGAGAGAAAGTCGTCGAGTTCTCATGGCCATTCTCCTTGTGAGGGGACGTAACTCCCAGTGAAACTATCGCGCGGAACGAAATCCGGCAATCGACTCAGGAGGACGGCGGTTGATCCGAAGACGAAGGCCGAATGCCGGTTTGGGGCGGCTGCGGACTATCCGGCGGAAGTATGCCCGTATCCGCCGCTTGAATGTCTTGGCTCGCCGCGCCGGAACTCGGATGAAAGCGCGCCGTCCACTCGTCCAGCTTGTCCGCTGCCAATTCCAGATCGAAGGATTCTTTGCGATTGCGCTGATCGAAATAGAGGAGCGTCGTGCAAATGGCACCGAATACTCCGAAGCCGGTTTGAACCAAGAGGGTCAACGTCGTGACCGCGGCATAGTTGCCGTAATGCTTGACCCGAACGGTGGGAAAGGGCGAACCGCTGTTGACTAGGACTTCCTGATAAGGGAACGCGAGCGCGCCGACGAAACCCACCATCCCGCCGACGATTCCAACGATCAATCCCACGACGAAGAGAATACCGAAGACGCGCCAGAAATAGCCGGACACCAATTCTTGGCTCCGACCGAGCGCATTCATGCCGGACCGATTCTCGATGATGACCACCTGACTGGCAAAAACGTAGATGATCGCCAGGTAAATACCGGGGATGACGCAGGCCAGAGTGCCTAACAACACCAGCAGACCCGAAATAATCGAGGTTGCCAACAATCCGCCGAGGCGGCTGAGGGCGAATTGAAATGCTTCCCCAAAGCTGACGGGCCGACCGAGGTATTCCTGCATGATGACGCGAATCATCGCCCCGGTACCGATCGTTTGCAGAATAACCGTCAGCGGGATGAGGATCAAACTACCGAATCCGCCGAGCATAAAGTCGGGCAACGCCAAACGCAGCGCGAGGATGGGAACCTCGACGAGAATCATGATGGCGTACAACAAAGCGAAGCGGGAGAACAAAATGCTGAAGCCGCGACTGAGAATGTCGCCGACGGTCATCGAGCCGATGGGATATTTCATGGCAAACCTCGTGGTGGACTCGCACGGGGCCATTCCTGGCCGATAATCCGTTAAGGCATCCTGCGATTATCGAGTCTGCGCCGCAACATTTCAAGCGAAAAAGGAAACTCTCCTGGTTCCCACGCTCCGCGAGGGAAACAGGGCGAGTACGCTTTACGGCAGGCGCGCCGCTGCCTCGCGGGCATTGTTGAGGAAACGACGCATTTTATCCGCATCCTTGCGCCCCGGAGCGCTCTCGACGCCGCTGGCCACATCCACGCCGTAGGGCCGCACCACGCGGATCGCCTCGGCGACATTCTCCGGCGTCAACCCCCCGGCCAAGATGATCGGCACGCCGGGACGGAACGACGCCAACAGATCCCAAGGCGCTTTCTGTCCGGTGCCGCCGTGCTGTCCGGGGACATGGCCATCCAGGAGCAACGCCGAGGGCATTCGACCCACCGGGCGGCAAGCATCAAGGTAGCGCTGTGCCGTCTGTAAGTTGGCCGCGTCGCGCACCGCGAATGCCGCGATCAGGTGATACGGAAAATAGTCGCTCAACTCGCGATTCTTGCCGTGCCATTGGATGAGGTTGATGCGCCGCAACGCCTGCAGCTGCTCGAACACATGGCGCATCGGCGTATCCACGAAAACGCCGGCCGCCGCGACGAAGGGCGGCAATTCGCGCAGAATGACTTGCGCCGTCTGAGGACCGATGCAGCGCGGCGACCCCTGATAGAAGTTCAGCCCGACGGCATCCGCCCCCAACAGCGCCGCCTGCCGCGCATCCACTTCCGTCGTCACGCCACAGATTTTCACGCGCACATGATAAGACATGCAGGATGAAGTATGAAGGAGAAAGATCGAATCAAGAGGGGCGGATGAATGGAGCGAATGAAGGGACATCAACCGACCGATCGAGCGACACCGGCGATGATGCTGGTTCCGGCGAGGGGACCCTACCCCGGCAAAGTGGCAAGGCCACATCTCCGTTTGATCCGTAAATCTATATAGCACAGTTTGTTATGGCAATTACTCTACGTTCGTGCCGGTTTTGTGCAAAGGTTGCGACTTCTTGGCGGCGCACGGCAGCCATATGGAGGCGTTTTCGATCGACGGTGCCGGTTATCGTGGTTTGCCGAAGGTGTGGTCAAGGTGACGATGTCGAAGTTCAAGAAGAAGAGGCCGGAGCATCGTCCCGTACCACCCTTGATGAAACCCTCATCGGGACGGTTGTTATGCTTTGTTAAACGGTATTGAGGCTAACCTTCGTTGTCGAGAATGTCCACCGACGGAAGATCGCGATTTTCTCGATGGACGCGCAGGACATTGCGCAGCACTTCGCGCCCCAATGCCGCGTAGGCCGCGTCGAGTAATTCGTAAGCATACTCGGTATGCCGTTCGCCGCCGATTGCCCAGAGATCCTTGCCGAGTTTGAGAGCCGTGCCGGGAAAGCCGTCGTGCAATGCCTGCCTCGCTTCATCGACGATGTCGACCGGGTCGTCCGTTTGACACAGATACGACCACAATTTTCGGTCCTTGCGGGATAGCGGTCGGTAGCGATCCGGCGGCACGACGATGCCCATCCCCTCTTGCGTTTTGGCCGTGGGACGCCGGCGCGACCGACCGGCCCAGCGATCCACATATGCCGCACCGATCTCGTCGCGCTTCGATCCGTCGAATGCCATCCATTGGGCGCGGCGGCAATCGAGTCGCCGCATTTCCTCGTCGTATTCCGCGCGATGGTCCGGATCGTCCTCGCGGTCTTCTTCGCAATCCCGATAGCGTTCTTCCAGATGCAGGCGAACCGCTTCGAAAAGATCGTCGCCGTCCACCGAAAACTCGGAGGCATCGACGGCGTAGTACGAGGCGACACAACCGCTCCCGCGCGCCGGATCGTCGAGATAATAACCCCAGTGCAAACCGTCGCCTTCCCCCGCGAGTACCGTGAAAAACTCTGGCGGATCAAAGGAGTAACGCCAGTGCAAAAGGAGGCTATGTCGCGGCGTGACTTTGTCGAAGCGACCGGCCAGGATCTCGAATGGACCTACCAGTTGGATCGATAAATTGAGAAGTGCGTTCAGCGGTTCGAGCGGTTGCAGACGATTGACGAGATTCCAGAAGCGGAAGAAATCTTCGGGAAAGTCGAAGCCGTATAGTTCGCGCAGTTGTTGACGACGATCGATCATGCGAGCGCTAACCCGAAGTTCGTTTAGCCGCGACGCGCAGCGGAGCGGGATCGCGCTCCGCTGCGCGTCGCGGCTGAACGAAGACATTTTGACCTTACGACAAAATGCCCGTGACCGGCTCGCCCTGTACCAGTTCGCGCGGTTGATTGAGATGGTTCAAGACCATCGTGTTCGGATCGATGCCGACACTGTGGTAGATGGTGGCCAACAGTTCGCGCGGGTGGACGGGATTCTCGACCGGAGCGGAAGCCGTTTTGTCGGACTTGCCGTAGACCAAGCCGCGTTTGACCCCCGCACCGGCGATGACTCCGGTGTAGCAGTATGGCCAATGATCGCGGCCATCGTCTTGATTGTCGTTGCCGGAGGTGCTGACGCCGCGCTGAGGGCTGCGGCCAAACTCTCCGACTGCTACCACCAGCGTTTCCGAGAGCAAGCCGCGTTGATCGAGGTCGTCGATCAGAGCCGACAGAGCCGAATCGAGCATTGGCGCGGCTTGATCCTTCATGCGTTTGGTGAGTCCGGCGTGAACGTCCCACGAGTGATTGTCGGAGTTGGCAACTTTCGGCCAATTGACTTCGACGAAGCGCGTTCCCGCTTCGATGAGGCGACGGGCCAGGAGACAGCTTTGGCCGAACGTGTTCATGCCGTAGCGTTCGCGCAGCGATTTCGGTTCTTCGGACAGCGCAAACGCTTTACGCGCGCGTCCGGAGATGACCAAGCCGAGCGCTTTGCCGTAGTATTCGTCGAGGCTGTATTTCGCTGTCGCTTCTTCGATGGCGGGCATGCCTTCGTTGATGCGATCGCGCAGTCGGGCACGACGTTGCAGCCGTTGCGAGGACACCTCGTCGCGCAGCTTCAAATCGTCGGTCTTGATGCGTTCCATCTTGTTCATGTCCATGTCGTCGCCGGCCGGATAGAGCAAGTACGGATCGTAGGCGCGACCGAGGAAACCGGCGTTGCCCCCCTTGCCCACGACGTTGCTCTCTTGCAGCGGACGCGGCATCATCACGAAGGGCAGCATCGGCACGGTCGGCGGCTTGAGGCGGATGATGTTCGATCCGACGGTGGGGAAATCCTTGGGAGAGGGCGGTTCGAGTTGGCCGGACGGGCTGACTTTGTCGGCGGTGTAGCCGGTCAGCATTTGATAGATGGCCGCCGTGTGATTGAACAGGCCGACGGGAGTATAGCTGAGCGCGCGGAGCATGGTGACTTTGTCGTTGACCTTGGCGAACTTGGGCAACAACTCTGTGAACTTGCAGCCGGGCACTTTGGTGTCGATGGCCTTGAAGACGCTTTTGACGTTGGCGGGCACGTTGTCCTTGGGATCCCACAAGTCGAGATGGCTCGGCCCGCCTTGCAGATAGAGCAAAATGACGCTCTTGGCCTTGCCGAAGCCGGGACCGCCGCCGCTTTGCTTCTTGGCCTGCGCCTGTTGCAGGGCGAAGATATTGGCCAAACTGACGCCGAGCAGGGCCGAGCCGCCGACGCGCAACAATTCGCGGCGCGTCATGCCGTCGCAGGTAGCTCTGCCTGCTTGTCCAGGGATCACGAGCATGATCGATTCCTCATGGAAAGTGGGATCGTCGCGGGAGGGTGGGCAAGTCTTAACTCTACCTAGTAACTATACTGAGTCAACGATCTGGCTGTCAAACATTATCTTCGCGATTCCTTCGGTTAGCCGCGACGCGCAGCGGAGCGCGTTGCCGTCGCGCTCCCCTACGGGTCGCGGCTAACCTTGGAAGTCCTTCTTCGACGCGACCTCAAATCGTTTTCAGATACTCGAGAATCGCTTTGCGTTCGTCCTCGCTGAGTTTATCGCCGTAGGTGTGGCCGCCGTTGCCACGTCCGATCGCGCCGGTGTCATAGATTTTGCGATACTCCAACGGCGACAGTTCGGACGCTTTGGGCTTGTTCGGCAGCACCTCTACCTTCCAACCCAATTTCTCCGCGTCGTAGGCATCGAGATCGGTACGGAACGAGCGCGTGAAAAACTTCGGCCGCGCTTTCGAGTTCAGGACGTGGTAGACCGTGGGCGAGGAGCCGTTGTGAAAGTACGGCGCGGTGGCCCAGATACCGTCGAGAGGCGGGGCTTGATAGCCAACACCGGCGCGGATCGGATAATCTCGGTTGAACCAACTCTTGGCGTAATAGTCGCCGAACTTTTGGGTGATGCCGTCGAAGCGCCGGCGATCCGTGCCGATCTTGTCGAGGGGCACAATTTTGTTCGGATAGGTCCACTTCTCGCCGTAGGTGCCGTGGCAGCGCGCGCAGTTCGACGCGAATAGTTCTTCCCCCTTGGCGGCGAGTCGGCGAGCGATGGGGAGGGGATACTTCGGCGGATTGAGCGACAGCAGGTAGGCGCGGATGTTCTTGAAGTCTTCCTCTGCCCGCATAATGTCGGAGCCGGAATTGAGCGGACTCATCATAAACTGCATCAGAGAGCGAGCCGAGCGCGAATCCGCCCCTCCAGTAAAGTACATGGTCTTTTTCTTCTTGAGCAACCACCAAGCCGGCACGTCTTCGCAGAGATCGTCTTGCAGATCGAGATCGAGGCGCGTCAATCGGCGGTCGAGATTCGGTTCGCGGTAGCCGAGGAGATAGACCGCCATCGCTCCCGCCTCGTTGGTGCCACGGACATGGCAGAACTGAAAGGGCGTGCGCGGCGCGCGGCCGTCGGCGGCGGACATCTCCTCATAAAATGCCTGATAATCGAGGGTGGAATTGCCCAAGCCGACGTAGGACTTACCGCCGATCGAGCCGCCGTGACATACCATGCAATCCATGCTGATGCCCTTGCCCAAGCCCAGAGGCAACGGAGCGGGACGCAGCCCCATCGGTAAGCCGCCGTTCAGATACGGCGCGACGTGCAGACCGTAGCGTTCGCGGAACAATCGGTCGTAGTCGGCCGCGGCGGGCTTTTGTTTCAGCCCCCACTGCTTCCAGACATCGTCGTAGGCGCGGCGCGTCATGGTCGGCGGCGCGTAGCATTTGGTCAGCAGCGCCTTCTCGCCTCGAACGGCACTCCCCTCCTCGGCTCGAACCGTTGCCAAGAAGCCAAAGGACAGCACGACGAGCCACAGACGAGATTTTCGCTTCATCGCTCGAACCTCCACGCTTCCTCGATTGCTCCGCTTCTTTTCCGCTTCTTTAATTGTAGCAACGGCGTTCAAGGGATTCCTTCTGGTTCTCGACTCGTACAATAACTTCCCTGCCCATCTCGGCACGGAATGCAAACCGTGCCCCTGCCGGACGATTAACTCTCCTTCGCCGGCAGATTCGGTAGCGGCCGCGCGCCAAAGGGCCTCGCGGTAGGCGTGGTTCGCCGGACCTGCGCAAAGGAGCGACTCGGATGGAAATTCGCACGTTTCAACGAGGCGACGAAGTCTCGCAAGTGAGCATTTACAACGAGGCCGCCGGCGAACTGCCGAAGTTCAAAGCGGCGACCCTCGACGAAGTTCGCCGCCGCGCGCTCGCTCCCGACTACGACGCGACCGCTCGATTCCTCGCAGTTGTGGACGGTCGGCCCGTGGGCTACGCCGGATTTCAGGAGAACGGCCGCGTGAATTATCCCTGGTGTCGCAAGGGACACGAGGCGGCGGCACAGCTGTTGTTCGATCGCGTGTTGCAAACGATGGCGGCGCGCCAAATGAAGACGGCATTCGCCGCCTATCGTGCCGATTGGCCCGAACCGTTGGCATTTTTCCAGGCGAACGGCTTTCGGCAGACGCGCGAGATGGTCAACTATGTCCTCGACATCGTCGAGATGCCCACGCCCACGGCGCGTCCCAACAGCAGTATCGGGCCTGCGACACCCGAAGACTTGTCCGCCATTCTCGAAATGGGCGCGAAGGTGTTGCGCGTGTCCGAGCGCGAGGCGCTGGGAGTCTATCTCTTCGACAATCCGTATTTCCCCGCCGATTCGGTTTTCGTTCTCCGCAGCCGTGCCGGGGGTCCCGCGATGGCCGTGGCCGTGCTCGTCGCCAACCCGGCCTACGCGCATCCGCGTCAAGTCGATGCCGCCATGCCGTGTTTTCGTCTCGGCGCGTTTGGCACCGAAGGGATGACCGCGAAGCGAATCAACGGCCTATTCAGTTTCGTGACCGCCGACGCGCGCGACGCCCACCCTCTGGCGCTCGATCTCTTGGGGTATGCGGCCTATCGTTTACAAGACACCGAGGTGGAGACATTCGCGGCCCAGGTTCCCTCGGACGCTGGCCACTTAATGCGTTTCTACAAACAATACTTCCAACGCCAGGGAAGTTTTCCCGTACTCGAACGCGCAATCTGACGAGTGGAGAGAGTAGAGCGGAGCGAGAAGAAATTGCTCCGCTCGATAATGGAGGGCACGACATGCCGTTCGCCGCCGCCTTGTCCACGGCCGAGCCGACCCGCCAAGCAGTGGAAGAGGTCTGCGCGCGGACGCGCGCCGGTATATCCGGCGCGGTCGATCTCGCCGTCCTCTTTTTCTCGGCGCATCACGCACGCTCCGCCGACGTGTTGGCGCAGGTAGTCCAGCAGCGTCTGTCGCCGGGCTGTCTCCTCGGTTGCGTGGCCGAGTCCGTCATCGGCGAGCAACGAGAGATCGAGCAAAGTCCCGCCGTTAGCCTGTGGGCCGCTCGTTGGGCCAAACCCGTTACAATGGTTCCGTTTCATCTGGTGTTGGAACGCACCGCCGACGGCCCCAGTCTCTTCGGTTGGCCCGACGAACTGAACGGCGACGACACCGAGCGAACCGCCGTCCTGCTTCTGGGCGATCCGTTTACCTTTCCCATCGACTTGTTTTTGCGGCGCGTCAACGAAGAGGCTTCGGGTGTGCCGGTTCTGGGCGGCATGGCCAGCGGCATCGGCGGTGCCGGTCAATGTCGGCTGCTGTTTCAAGATGCCGTCGAGGACCAAGGCGCGGCCGGCATCTTGCTGCGCGGTTCGCACGGCTTGCGCTCCATCGTGTCGCAGGGCTGTCGTCCCATTGGTCGCCCTCTGGTTATCACACGCGCCAAGGACAACCTCATTCTCGAATTGGGCGGCAAAACGCCGTTGGCTCTGTTACAAGAACTGTGGCCGGCGCTGTCGCCGGAGGAGCAGCACTTGTTCCAACAGGGGCTGCACATCGGCCGCGTCCACAACGAGTACAAGGGCGATTTCCAGCGCGGCGATTTCCTCGTCCGCAACGTCCTCGCCCTCGAACGCGAAACGGGGGCGCTTGCGATAACCGACCGCGTGCGCGTCGGTCAAACGGTGCAATTCCACGTCCGGGACGCCGCGACCGCCGATGAGGATTTACACGCTCTGTTACGTCTCGATTTAAGCGCTCACGACCTCGCGCCGAAATCGGCGCTGTTGTTTACCTGCAACGGGCGCGGCACGCGCTTGTTCGCACAGCCGCACCACGATGCGGGCGTTGTCCGCGCCGAGGCCGGCGACATCCCCATTGCCGGTTTCTTCGCGCAGGGTGAGTTCGGCCCGGTCGGCGGACAAAACTTCATTCACGGCTTCACCGCCAGTTTGGCGCTTTTTGAAGAGTGAAACCGTCGATCCGCCGCACTGGAACGCCAACCGGAAGCCGTTGCCCCGGCAGTATCGTCGCCGCTGTCGCAGCGCATTTTCCATCGCCTTCCATCTTGACCAAAGCCTTCTCGACCACTACCGTATTCTTTTTACGATTCCCATAGGCCCGACGATTCGTTGGGGCGAGGATGAGAACGATATGCCGACGATCAATCAATTAGTCCGCAAGCCGCGCGTGCAACAGTATCGCCGGCCGAAACATCCCGCTTTGCACGGCTGCCCTCAGAAAAAGGGCGTGTGCTTGCAGGTCAAAATCATGACGCCGAAGAAGCCGAACTCGGCGCTTCGCAAGGTGGCTCGCGTCCGCCTCTCCAACGGCGTCGAAGTGACGGCGTACATTCCCGGTGAAGGCCACAACTTGCAAGAACACTCCATCGTCTTGGTGCGCGGCGGCCGTGTCCGCGATCTGCCGGGCGTGCGCTATCACATCGTGCGCGGCGTCCTCGATTCGCAAGGGGTGGCCGACCGCAAACAGGCGCGCTCCAAGTACGGTGCCAAACGCGAAGGCAAGTAAGGGTAGTCCGCTCGTTCCGCGAGTGGAATCGGTTGTGCGCCGCCAGGCAAAGTCGCCTGCGGCACTTCTCGCGCTCGCCCGTATCCTTCTCATTGAGGAGTGGATGGACGCAATGATGGAACTGAAACTTACCCTCGATTTCGCCTGTTGTGGATGCGAACAAAACGTGGTCGTGACGCTGGAATGCAGAGGGGAAAAGTTGAGGGACCGAGACTTGCCTACCGTCCGGGTGCCGTGTCCGACATGCGGTGCCATCAATCAGTTATCGTTCGAGACGAATGGCACCGTTCGTTCGGTGCGTCCGGCGGTGTGCTATCGGCCGTTGCCGGAACCTTCGGTGAATTAGGAACGTCTTGCCAGCCCGCAGCGCCAGCAAGAGACATCAAGGGACAGAAAACGTCATGGGTAAGCAAACTTCCAGCGTCGAAACGCTGAAACAAAACGTGCGGTTGACCGGACTTCCCGAGTTGGCCGTCAAGTTCATCAATTGTCTGATGTGGCAGGGCAAGAAAGCGACCGCCGTGCGCATTTTCGACGGCGCGCTCGGACAGATTAAGAAACGCATGCCCGACCTCAATCCGATGGACGTGTTCATCTCCGCCGTCGAACACGTCAAGCCCACCGTCGAAGTGCGCTCCAAGCGCGTCGGTGGAGCGACGTATCAAGTGCCGATGCAGGTGAATCGGAAACGACAACAGAGTCTAGCGATCCGGTGGATCGTCGATGCCGCCCGCAAGAAGGCCGGTCGTCCGATGTACCTCCGCCTCGCCGACGAACTCATGGCCGCCTACCGACGCGAGGGCGAGGCCATGACCAAACGCGAAAACACCATCAAGATGGCCGATTCCAACAAGGCATTCGCCCACTTCGCCTGGTGAGAACGGCTATCGTCGGCTGTCGGCTATCGGCTATCGGCTATCAGCCAACATCACAGGGATCGGGCGGTTTGCCGATAGCCAAAAGCCGATAGCCGAAAGCCGACTGTCATGGCCGCTACTCCGAAGATCGACCTGAGCCGGATTCGCAATTTGGGTGTCATCGCCCACATTGATGCCGGCAAAACCACGACCACCGAGCATTTGCTCTACTACAGCGGCGCTACGCATCGACTCGGCGCGGTGGACTCCGGCAACACCACCACCGACTACGACGCCGAGGAGCAGGAACGCGGTATCACCATCTACAGCGCCTGTATCCCCTTTCCGTGGCGCGAGTGTACCATCAACCTGATTGACACGCCCGGCCACGTCGATTTCACCGCCGAGGTCGAACGCAGTCTCCGCGTCCTCGACGGCGCGGTCGTCGTCTTCGACGCGCAAAAAGGCGTCGAGGCGCAGTCGGAAACCGTCTGGCGACAAGCCGACAAGTACGAAGTGCCTCGCCTGGTGTTCGTCAACAAGATGGATGTGGTCGGCGCCCACTTCGAGCGCTGTCTGGAGTCGATCCAGAAGCGGCTCGCCGGGAATCCCGTGCCCATCAACATCCCCATCGGCTCCGGTTCCATCAAGGACAGCGCGACCCCGTTCGGGGGCATCATCGACCTCCTCGAAATGCGGGCTTTGTACTTCGACCCCAGCGATCAAGGCAAGACCTTCCGCATCGAGCCGATTCCCGAAAAACTGCGACCTACGGCCCAGAAATGGCGCGAGAAACTTTTCGATCATCTGACCGAAAACGACGAAGAAGATCGACTGACCAGCGCCTATCTCGAAGGGCGGGACATTTCCGCCGACGCCATCCGAGCCGTGGTGCGCGAACAGACGCTCAAGCGTCTGATTCAGCCGGTGTTGTGCGGATCGGGACGCGAACACATCGGCATTCAGCCGCTGCTCGACGCCGTAACCTGGTATCTGCCCAGCCCGCTCGATCGCCCGCCCGTCGTCGGCATCAATCCAAAAAAGGAAGACAAGGAAGAAAGACGAAAAACCGACCCGAGCGAACCGTTCTGCGGCCTCGTCTTCAAGATCGTCGCCGACGTGAAGGGCGAGTTGTACTTCGTTCGCGTGTATTCCGGCGTCTTGAAGGCTAACAGTAGACCGTACAATCCGGGCCGCCAGTGCAAGGAGATGGTGAGCAAACTCTACCATACCGAAGCCGATCCGCGCCAGCGTACCGAAGCGTCCGAAGCCGTGGCCGGTGACATCGTGGCCGTCCTCGGCATGAAAGAGTCGATCACCGGCGATACCTTATGCGACCTTCAACATCCGATTTTGCTCGAACGCATTCACTTCGCCGAGGCGGTCGTCAGTCGTTCCATCGAGCCGGAATCGTCGGCGGATAAGGACAAACTCGTCTCCGTTCTGAACGTCCTGCGCAAGGAAGACCCGACCTTCACCTGGAATACGGACAAGGACACCGGGCAAACGCTGATGAACGGCATGGGCATGTTGCATCTGGAGATCAAACAGCATCGCATGGAGCGCGATTTCCGTCTGAAGGTGCGCGTCGGCCAGCCGCGCGTCAGCTACCGCGAGACGATTCGCGCGCCGCAAACCGTGGTCGGCGAGTGCGTCAAGCACGCCGGACAAGCGGGGCTGTTCGCCAAGCTGCACGTCGCCTTCGAGCCCTATAAAGGCGAGGAGCCGATTGTCGTGGAGTCGCGGTTGCCCGCCGATAAACTTCCGCCTCTGTTCGCGGCGGCGGCGTTGCAGGGCGTTCGTGGCGGTCTCGATTCCGGCGAGTTGGGCTTTCCCGTCACCAACGTCAAAGCCACCATCCTCGACGCCGAGATGGACGAGCAGTTCTCCAACGACACGGCCTTCACCGCCGCCGGCGCGGACGCCGTTCACAAGGCCATGCGCGACAACATCGTGTTGTTGGAGCCGTGGATGAAGTTGGAGGTGACGGTTCCCGAAGAGTTTCTCGGCCCGGTGACTTCCGACCTCAACGCCCGCCGCGCCGAGATCAACAAACTGGAAAACCGCGAAGGCGTCTGCACCTTGGAGACGATTGTGCCGCTGTCGAAAATGTTCGACTACGCCGACAAGGTGCGCAGTCTGAGCCAGGGACGCGCCTCGTCGTCGATGGAGCCGTACAAATATCGCTCCGCTCCCGACGAAGTGCTGCGGGCGCTGTTGCATCCGGACGAGAATTATTGAGCCGCCTCATATCACCGTCCCATCCGCGATCACCGTGCCGCGCGGAATGGTGATGATCCCTTCGCGGATGACCCATTGATCCGTCTCGGCGTCGATCACGCCCCGATGGTTGGTGATGCGCACATTGCGGCCAATGCGACAATCTTTATCCACAATGGCGTTTTCAATCGTGCAATTATCCCCGATGCCGAGGTCGGGGACGCCGCGCTGACGGTTGGACAGGCGTTCGAGGTCGGTCTCGAAGCGATCCGCGCCGATCAGCACGGTATCGCGGAGAACGACGTTGCGGCCAATACGGCTGCGGACCCCGACGACGCAGCGCTCCAGCGTCGTCCCCTCTTGCACGATGCAGCCGTCGCTGATGAGGCTCTCCTTCATCGACGCCGCGCTCATGCGCGAAGCCGGCAGAAAGCGCATGCGCGTGTAGATGACGCCTTCGGGACTGTGGAAATCGAACGGCGGATTATCGCTCGCCAGCGCCAGATTCGTTTCGTGATACGCTTTGACGGTGCCGAGATCTTCCCAGTAACCGTCGAAGACGTGGGCCTGAACGTGGTGCGAACCGATGCTGCGCGGGAATACCTCCTTGCCGAAGTCGATGGCCAACGGCTTGGCGGTGAGCAGGTCGAGCAGCGCGTCGCGGTTGAAAACGTAGATGCCCATGCTGGCCAGATAGGGTCGGCCTCGACCGTGGACGCCGTGCTTCGCCAGCCACTCGTCGGACATGCGAACGGGAGCCAATTGCTCCTCCGCCTTCGGTTTCTCGACGAAGCCGACCACTTTGCCGGTTTCATCGACGCGAACGATGCCGAACGCCTCGACCTGATTGCGCGGCACCGGCAGCACGGCGAGCGTGGCGTCCGCCTTGGTCTCGCGGTGTGTGGCCAGCAGTTGGCGAAAGTCCATGCGATACAACTGATCGCCGGACAGAATCAGCACTTCCTTACACGGATCTTCGACGACATAGCGCATCTGTTGCCGCACGGCATCGGCGGTCCCTTGATACCAGTCGGCGGCCTCGTTGGTCTGCTGGGCGGCCAGCACTTCCACAAATGCCTGACTAAACGGGTCGAATTTATAGGTATTGGCAATGTGCCGATGAAGGCTGACGCTGAGGAATTGCGTCAGCACAAAAATGCGGTTGAGTCCGCTGTTAATGCAATTGCTAATGGGTATGTCGATGAGTCGGTATTTACCGGCCACGGGTACGGCCGGTTTGCTGCGAAGTTTGGTAAGAGGATAGAGACGTGTGCCTCGACCGCCGCCGAGGATGAGACTGAGAACGTCGTGCATGGACTGCCTCGCTGGGAGAGAACCTATTCCAGATAGATCGTCGCGAGCAGCCGTGAAGGCTGCGAGTCTCTAACATGCTAGCATAAGGGGGGCTTTGCAACCAGTTCCCCCCAAAGGAGCACCCCTCATGCCGGATTTCGTCGTTATCGCAACGTGGCCGTTCGGTCAAACCGCCGTTAAGAAAGCCGCCGCGCTGTTGCAAGACGGCAAGCCCGCGCTCGATGCCGCTCTTGCCGGAGCGCAAGCGGTCGAAGACGATCCCAAGGTGCATTCGGTCGGTTTCGCCGGACTCGGCAACGCCATCGGCACCGTGCAGCTCGATGCCTGCGTGATGGACGGCCAATCCTTGGCATGTGGAGGTGTGGCCGGCCTGGAGAACGTCCGCCACGCCGCCGCCGTGGCCCGGCGCGTCATGGAAAAAACGCCGCACCTCCTGCTCGTCGGCCAGGGAGCGCAACAGTTCGCCATGCAACAGGGCTTTCCCCTGGAAACCCTGAACACACCGGAGAGCATCGCCGAGTGGGAGAAAGTACGCCCGGCGAACCGGCAGCGTGAGCAGCCGGGTACGGAGAAAGACCACGACACCGTGACCGTCCTCGCCCTCGACCGCAAAGGCTCTCTCGGCGGCGTTTGCACGACTTCGGGATTGGCCCACAAGCTGCCGGGCCGCGTCGGCGATTCGCCCCTTATCGGCTCCGGCTTGTACGTCGATAACACGGCGGGCGCGGCGGGAGGAACGGGCGTCGGCGAAGAGATTGTGCGCATCGGCGGCAGTCTGCTCATCGTCGAGGCCATGCGCGCCGGCAAGAGTCCGCAGGAAGCCTGCGAGATAGCCGTGCGCAAGGTCAACGCCGTGGCAGTGCGCCGCGGCGTCCATCCGGCCCGCGTGGCGTTTCTGGCGCTCGATCCCAAGGGCCGCATCGGCGCGGCCTGCACCGAGCAGACAAATTTTGAATACGCTGTTGCCCGTCCAGGTTCGGTCGAGTTGTTGAAAGCGAAAGAAATCGGCGTGCAGGCGAAATAGGGTGAACGGGTTCGCCGCGACGCGGAGCGGAGCGCGGGAAGCTGCCCGAGATCCGCTCCGCGTCGCAGCGAACCAACGCATCAATCGATGATGTTGTAGTACAGCACCACGCCGGGATCGTTGCGTGGATTGTACCGTT
>JAKBCS010000047.1 GCA_021807595.1 Planctomycetota bacterium
TGTTTTGCCTCAGTCGAATCTGGAAGAACGCTTCGTTCGGGTTAGTATAGCCTGAACGGAGGTTCCATCATGAACAAGCAGCGGAGAAATACCTCAAGGCTTTGCTGCAAAAAAGCGGGGCGACGGTTCCCAAAACGCACGACCTGAAAGAACTCCTCGATCTGCTACTTCCGCAGGACCCTTCACTCAGGCCGCTTCGAAGACTGTCGCAATCGCTCGGTCAAGATGCGGTGGACTATCGCTAGCCAGGAGAGCGCGCCACGACGCGAAGAATGAAAAAAAGCTCTCGCTCGCGCGGAGCGTAAACGGAGGGAAGCATGTAAGCGCCTTGGCTTGCCAATCTAGTCTTGATTCGTTTCACCCTCGATCGGTGGAATTGAACTCCGAAGCCCACGTCTTATAATAATCCTATCTCCACCCTACCATCGCCCACTCGAGGGAAGCCACACATAATGCGCGACGGCGACGCCAAAGCCAACGTCCTTCTGGTGGATGATACACCCGCGAATCTCTTGGCGTTGCGAACGATATTGGAATCGCTCGGACAAAACCTCATCGAAGCGGCATCCGGCGAACAAGCGCTGCATTCTTTGCTCAACGAAGATTTCGCTGTCATTCTCCTCGACGTGAGCTTGCCGGGCATGGACGGCTACGAAGTGGCGCGGATGATTCGCGGACGCAAGCGCTCGCGGCGCACGCCCATCATTTTCGTGACCGCCTACGACACGCCGTCCGAGCGCATGATCGAAGCCTATTCGCAGGGAGCGGTCGATTTTCTGGTCAAGCCGTTGGTCCCCGCCGTGCTGCGTTCCAAAGTGGCCGTGTTCGTCGAGTTGTATCAGAAGACGGAGCAGGTCAAACGCCAGCAGGAGCAAATGCTGCTGCAACAGCGCGAGATGATGCGGGCGGGACACTTGGCCGTTGCGGGACAGCTTGCCGCCAGCGTGGCCCACGAAGTGCGGAATCCCTTGGCCACCATCAAAGTATTGGTCGAAGGAGCGCTCCGCGCCCGCAATCCCTCTCCGCTCTCTCCGCAAGAGCTAACCGTTATGCACGGCGAGATCGCCCGGCTGGAACGCATCGTTCAAGAGTATCTCGACTTCGCGCGGCCTCCCGAGCCGAATCGCGATGTCGGCGACCTGCGCGACGTACTCGACCAGACGGCGGCACTCCTCCATTCCAACGCGCAGCGTCAAGGCATTTGCTTGACCGTGGATTACCCCAGTCAGCCGGTTTGGGCCAAAGTCGATCACGATCAAATCCGTGCCGTACTCATCAATTTGCTGCTCAACGCTATGGAAGCCATGAGGCAGGGCGGAAACCTTCAAGTGAACTTGACGACGACGGGCCACGAAATCCTCATGTCGGTGACGGATAGCGGCTGCGGCATCCCACCGGAGATTCTCAAACGACTATTCGCCCCGTTTGTCAGCAGCAAACCGAGCGGCACCGGCTTGGGTCTGTGCATCTCGAAGCGCATCGTCGAATCGCACGGCGGACGGATCACGGCTAACAACCGTCCCGAAGGCGGCGCGGTTGTGGCTCTGACTTTGCCGCATCGCGGCAAACGAGAGGATTTCGATCGAGGATAGGCAATGGAAAATCATCGGCGGCTATCCTTTCTCGTAGGGCGAGAAAGACGGTGAGAGCGATACCTATCTCGCTTCCTGTTAAAAGAGAAAAGGAATCGACATGTCGAAATTGCTGATCGTCGATGATGAGGAGGCACTGTGCTATTCGTTCCAGCGGGTGCTGTCCGCGCAGGGTTTGGAGGTGTGTACCGCGGGGACCGCCGCCGAGGGATGGAAGCTATTCGAGTCCGAAGGCGCGGATGTTGTGGTACTCGATCTGCAATTACCGGACAGATCGGGTATGGAATTGTTCCACGACTTCCGCGCTAGAGATCCGCGTTGTCCGGTCATTTTTATGACGGCGCACGGCACCGCCGACACGGCCATTGAGGCCATGAAGCACGGCGCGTTCGATTATCAAGTCAAACCCGTCGATCTCGAACAGTTCACGCAGATCCTGGAGCGCGCCTTCGAGGCGGCGCGCTTGATGCGCGTGCCGGCGCTGCTGCCCCCGGATAACGAGGGCGATCGCATCGTTGCTACGAGTCGCGTCATGCAAGAGATGTGCAAGACGATCGGTCGCGTCGCTCCGCAAGATGTGAACGTACTTATTTGCGGCGAGAGCGGCGTGGGCAAGGAACTGGTCGCCCGCGCCCTCTATCAACACAGCCCCCGAGCCGATAAGCCGTTCTTAGCCATCAACTGCGCTGCCATTCCAGAAACCCTGTTGGAAAGCGAATTGTTCGGTCACGAAAAGGGCGCGTTCACGGGCGCGGATCGACGGCGCATCGGTAAGTTCGAGCAATGCGACACCGGCACGCTATTTCTGGACGAGATCGGCGACATGCCCTTGGCGTTGCAAGCGAAGATGCTTCGCGTCCTACAAGATCAGCGCTTCGAGCGATTGGGCAGCCACGAGACGGTGCAAACGAACGTGCGCGTATTGGCAGCTACCAATCAGCAGTTGAATCGCCTGGTCGAGGAAGGGCGCTTTCGTTCCGATCTCTATTATCGCCTTAGCACCGTACGCATCGACATCCCGCCACTCCGCGTGCGTCAGGGCGATTTAGAAGCGCTGGCGCACGAGTTTCTGTTCCGCTACGCGCGGGAAATGGGCATGGAGGTGCAGGGATTCGCTCCAGAGACGTTGGAACTGATGCGTGCGTATTCTTGGCCCGGCAATGTGCGAGAATTGCAGGGTGCGATTCGTCAGGCTCTGCTCGCCGGTCGGGGCCACGTTCTTTTGCCGGAGTTCTTGCCCGAACACTTACGAAGTCCCCCCTCTCCGAAAGACACTTCGAGGGAGGCCGTAACGTCCAAAACGGGACTGGAAGCGTTGGCCAGGGCGTTGATCGAAAAGGGAGGAAGCGATCTGTATAGTGAAGCCATTGCCGCTCTCGATCGCGCGATTCTGCCGATTGTATTGCAACACCACGGCAACCATCAAACGAGGGCTTGCGAAATGCTCGGAATCAGCCGAACCACACTCAGGCAAAAGTTGCGCACGCTCGGTCTGTCGATCGGCCTCACGGTGGTCGATAACGCGGCGGAAGAGAGCAAGTCCAACGACCTGGGGGAAGCGTAAACGAGGAGGCGTTCGGCTTCGAGCTTGCCTTATAAACTCCCCCTCTCCGACCTTCTCCGGGGAGAGAGACCCTGGGCCGGATCGACTTTACTGTTCACAATGCAGGACTTCCGTCGTTGCAAGAAAGAAAGTGGCGCTGTCCAGATAGTTGACCCTCCGGATCGGCAGACGTTCAGGGACTCGACGGAAGTGAGGAGTGGAGCGGCGCATTGGTGTGATGATTGTGGGAGAAATCGAGACGATGGCGCGACCTAAAACGAATCCCTCTCTCGGCCCTTATCTGATTCAAGCGGAATTGCTGCGCGAACGCATCGCCGATGCCGGCACATACCCCTATTCCTTGCCGGCGATTCGCCATCTCCTGACGTTGTCGTTTCATCCCAAGGTTACGTTTTTCGTCGGTGAAAACGGCTCTGGAAAATCGACATTGCTGGAAGGGATCGCCGTTGAATGCGGACTGAATCCGGAGGGAGGCAGTCACAATTTCAACTTCGCTACCCGTGCTTCGCATTCGCGCTTGTCCGAAGCATTGCGCTTGGCCAAAACCACGCGACTCGCCCGAGACAGTTACTTTCTCCGTGCCGAGAGTTTCTACAATGTGGCCACGGAGATCGAGCGATTGGGCGTGAGTCTCACTGCGTATGGAGGAACGTCGCTGCACGAACAATCGCACGGTGAATCGTTTTTCGCTTTGTTACAGCATCGTTTCCGCGGCAGCGGCCTATATTTGATGGACGAACCGGAAGCCGCATTGTCTCCACGGAGACAATTGCAATTCCTCTCAATTCTGCACGACTATTGCAAGCGAGGTTCGCAGTTCATTTTGGCCACCCATTCGCCGATACTCATGGCGTATCCCGACGCCTGGATTTATCTCTTCGACGACGAGGGCATTCGCCGCGTGGAGTATACTGAAACCGAGCATTACCTGGTGACACGCGGATTTTTGAGCAATCCCAAGCGGACCTTAGACGTACTGCTCGCGGAGGAAGCGTCCGATCGACGAGACCAGCCCGACCAATAAAAGTGCGGCTGGCTGCCATACAATAAAGGGATGCTTCGATGATTACCCCGCTGAACTACCTGCCTCGACTGCCGCGACGGCGGGATTTTCGCATCGGTATTCTCGGCGCGGGCTTTATCGTCCGCAATTGTCATCTGGTCTCCCGAATCCAAAGCGTCCGTTCATCCAGGCTCCCAAACATGATTGCGAGTGTCACCTTCCGCCCAGTTTTTCCAACGTCGGGTCCGCTTGCCACAAATAGAGATAGGTTGGCAGACGGCTTCGGTCCAACCCCGGCACGCTGATCGGCAGCATCGTGTTTTGCAAGGGTACGTTGGGTGTAATGGCGTAGGGTGAATGCGCCTTGTCGTTCTTCCGATGATAGAGGACGACGCGAGCGCCTTCGAGATGGGCTAACTCGCGCGCGGCCGCGACGGCGTCGTCGAGGTAGCCGATGCGATCGATCAGGCGATGTTGAAGCGCTTGCTTAGCCGTGTAAACCCGGCCATCGAACAGATCTCGATTCTCGCGGTCGATGCTGGGGCGGGCTTGGACGACCACTTCGCGGAAGCGTTGGTGAAATTCGTCGGCCATCGCTTGTAAAAGCGCTTTGCGTTCGGGAGACGGTTCGACGGTCATTTCGTTGCCCAGATCAATGTGCTTGCCCGACTTAATGGGCATCGCTTGTAAACTGAAATAGCCGAGCGCGCCGCTGAGATTGTAGCGATTGAGGATCACTCCGATGCCCCCGGTAATGGTGGTGGGATGAGCGATAAGGACATCCGAGGCCGTTGCAAGATAGTAGGCCCCGCCCGCGCTCACATCCATCAAGCAGGCGACGACGGGTCGATGCGTGTTGGCGCGAAATGCCTGCAAATCGCGCCACATGATGTCGGTGGCCGTCACGCCGCCGCCGGGACTGTTGATGCGAACCACCACGGCGGCCACGTGCGGATCGGCGGCGATGGCGTCGAGCTTTTCGCGGAAGAGGCCGACCGGATTCTCTCCGAGAGAATAAAGACCCGTCATATCCATGTTTAACAACAGGCCGTCCACATCCACGACGGCGATTTTCGCGCCGTTGGCTGGGCAGTCGCCTCCGAGTGGCATTTCGACCACCGGGCCGCCGTCTCCGACCGGCGCGGTTTCCATGACGACCTTGCTGTGCGTCTCCATGGGCGCTTCGGTGCGAATAACCGAATCGGTGGCGACTCGAAAGACGTGATGGCATCCCGTCGACGTCAAAGCGAGGACCAGATAGCACAACCCCGATCGCATGGCCCTTTCCTCTCGCTCGGTTTGCGAAGCCCGCGCATTTCCGTTTATCGTCCTTATCGACATCGTCATTATCTTCCGTCTCTCCGCAATAATCTTTGCCAATGTTCCCTATCAATTGCAATCGCGCGCGACGAGGAGCGTAGAATGGAGATAGTGGAACAAAGGAGGAAGAGCATGGTTGCGCGGTTCATCGACGCGAGGCAGGCCGCTCGAGTTCAGACGTCTTCCGCGCTCCATCAAACCACTCCGCATGTCTTGCACTTTCCGAACGTCCGTTCCGATGTCGCGCGGCATCGATTGCGCATATTTTTCCGCTTAGGCGCTCCGTGTCGGCGCGGAATCGGAATAATTCACAATAGGAAGTTCTTATCTATATTGACAATAATCTGTCACCGGGTAGTTTGGAACGACCGCTGTTACGGATCGCCCTACTTGCCCGTCTTATCCTTCTTGTCGCAGCGGTGAGAACGGGACAAGAAGTCTTGTTGCCGGGACACATCACGGATGAGTTTGGGCATCCGATCCGCGTCGCGTTGAAGCGATCGCGTTCTATGAGAGTGGGTAAGTCGATCGCGCCGTAGAGACGCGGGCGAACAATCTCGTCGCGGCTCGATCGCGTCGGAACGAGCCGCGACCCCAAGACAAGGCAGTGTCACCATGAACCGACTTCAAGACGATCTTTCCACGGGCAATCTTCGCATTGCCGACCATGTCCGCGAGTGCCGAGAACGGCCTTCCGATGTCGCCATCGTCGGCATGGCTTGCTTTTTGCCCGCTGCCAACGATGTGCGGACGTATTGGGAAAACGTACTCAATCGCGTCGACGCCGTAACGGAAGTGCCGCTCGATCGCTGGGATTGGCGGCTCTACTACGACGCCGATCCGAAAAAGCGCGATAAGATCTGCTCGAAATGGGGCGGATTTCTCGCCGACATGCCGTTCGATCCCCTGCAATTCGGCATGCCTCCCAATAGCCTATCGTCCATCGAACCGGTGCAGCTATTCGCGCTCGAAGCCGTGCGCCGCGCGCTCGCCGACGCCGGCTATGCGGAACGACCCTTCGACCGCGAGCGCACCGCCGTCGTTCTCGGAGCGGGAGGCGGTGCGGCTCAACTGGCCATCGCCTACAGCTTTCGCTCGTATCTGCCGATGTTGGCCACCGTTCCCGGATTGAAGGACAAGGTGGAGGAGATTCTGCGCGAGGCCGACAAGTTTTTGCCCGAATGGACCGAGGATTCGTTCCCCGGCATACTCATCAACGTCATCGCCGGTCGCGTCGCCAATCGCTTCAACTTCGGCGGCCCCAACTATTCCATCGATGCCGCATGTGGATCGTCGTTGGCCGCGCTGCACGCCGGTGTCCGCGAGTTGGAGATGGGCACGAGCGATACGGTGGTGGTGCTGGGCGCGGACACGGTGCAGAATCCCTACACCTATATGGCCTTCAGTAAGACGCACGCCTTTTCGCCGCGCGGTCGATGCAGCACTTTCGATGAAGCCGCCGACGGCATCGTCATCAGCGAAGGCGTGGCCGCGGTCATCCTCAAGCGGCTCGACGACGCCCAGCGCGACGGCGACCGCATCTACGCCGTGATCAAGGGAATCGGCGCGTCGAGCGACGGAAGAGACAAGGGGTTGACCGCCCCGCGCCCCGAAGGGCAACTCCGAGCGTTGCGCCGCGCCTACTCCAAAGCGAATATCTCGCCGGCACGCGTCGAGTTCGTCGAGGCGCACGGCACGGGGACGGCGGTCGGCGATCGGACGGAGGTGGCCTCGCTCACCCAGGTGTTGCGCGAGGCCGAGGCGCTGCCGCGATCCTGCGTTATCGGCTCCGTAAAGTCGATGATCGGCCATACGAAATGTGCCGCCGGTCTCGCGGGATTGGTCAACGCCGCTCTGGCGTTGCATCACAAAGTCTTACCACCGCTGTTAGTGGAAAAGCCGAATAGCAAGGCGAAATTCGAGGAAGGTCCGCTGTATCTCAACAAGGAAGCGAGACCTTGGATTCACGGCGGCTCCGAGCCGCGCGTCGCCGGGGTGAGCGCGTTCGGCTTCGGCGGTACGAATTTTCACGCCGTTCTCGAAGAGTACATCGGCGAGAATCGAGCGGAACCCCAAGCGGCCCTGGATCGATGGCCCATCGAATTGTTCGTCTGGCGTGGCGCATCCGCCGCAGCGCTTTACTCGGCCATTCAACCGATTCAAATCGCTCTCGCTCGCGGCGCGGCTCCACGGCTTGCCGATTTGGCCTTCTCGATTTGGCACTCCAGCTTTGACGCCAACCAGTCCTCGACGCTCGCTATCGCGGCGACCTCACTGAACGATCTGAGACAAAAGCTCGACGCGGCGTTGACGATGCTGCAATCGGGATCGAAACACAGTCACGATCCGCGCGGCATTTATTTTTCGGATCGTCCGACGCGCCGAGAAGACGAGAGGATAGCTTTCCTCTTCCCCGGTCAGGGATCGCAATATCCCAATATGCTCGCGCAGTTGGCCCTGGTGTTTCCCGAAGTCCGCGCCGAATTCGACGAGGCCGAGACGATCCTGGCGGGGAAATTGGACAAGCCGTTGGCGAAGTTCATCTTTCCCCCCTCCGCTTTTACTCCCGAAGAGGAGCAACGGGCCAAGGAGAGTCTGACGCGCACCGAAGTCGCTCAACCGGCGATTGGCGCGGCCAGTCTGGGCATGTTGCGCTTGTTGACTCGGTTGGGCGTGCGAGCCGATCTCTTCGCCGGACATAGCTACGGCGATTACGTCGCGCTCCACGCGGCGGGAGCCCTCTCTTCCGGCGATCTCATTCGTCTCTCTCACGAGCGTGGTCGAGCGATCTGCGATGCGACCGAACGGATGCGGGGCGCGATGGCGGCGATTGAAACCGATTATGAGACCGCCGCCAACGTCCTCGACGAACTCGACGGTGTGATGGCCGCCAATCGCAACAGTCCGAAGCAGACCGTCCTCTCCGGCACGGAGCAAGGCATCGCCTCCGCGCTCGAATGCTTCGAGAAGCACGGCATACGCGGGCAGCGCATTCCTGTGGCTTGCGCCTTCCACTCGCCGCTCGTCGCCGCAGCCGCGGAGCCGTTCGGGCGATTTTTGCGACAGATCGACTTTAAGATTCCGCAATATCCCGTGTATGCGAACACCACGGGGACGCTCTATCCCCATAATCCGGCCGAGTTGATCGAGATACTCTCTCGCCATCTCGCGTCGCCCGTTTGCTTCAGCGACGAAATCGAGGCGATGTATGCGGCGGGAGCGCGCATTTTCGTCGAAGTAGGACCGCAAAACGTCCTAACGGGTTTGGTCGATCAAATCCTAAGCGATCGGCCGCATCTCGCCGTGGCCTCGGACGTAAAGGGTCGGCCCGGACTGGTGCAATTTCAGCACCTTCTCGGCCGGCTTCTCGTCGAAGGCGTCTCGGTGCAACTCGAACGTCTTTACGAGGGGCGGGGATTGCGTCGTCTCGATCTCGACCATCTGGAGCGCGACAGCGCTCCGTCTCCGCTCTCGCCCAGCACCTGGCTTGTCAACAGCGTTCGCGTTCGCCCCATCAACGGCCCAGAGCCGATCGTGTTCGGTCAAAGCCGAGCCGATGAGTCCGCAAGCGCTCCCCAGCGCGTGGAACGAACGATACCAGACAAAAACGAGGTTTATAATCCACCGGCTATGAAACCAACCGTAACCCAACCGTCGAATCCGGCGAGCAACGGCGCAGCGCACGGCAACGGCGTGAATCCTCTGCCCGCACTGCCCGCGCCCGTCGCCGCCTTGCCGACCGAGGAAGCCGCTCAGGTCATGCTCCGTTTTCAGGACATGATGAGTCGCTTTTTAGACACGCAACGCAGCGTGATGATGTGCTATCTCCAAGGCGGCTCGCTTGCATCGGGTCTGCCACCGATACCGCCCCTAACCGTTCCTCCGGCCACCAACGGCTACAGTGCCAATGGATATGCGACGAACGGGCATACGACGAACGGCCACGGTAGCAACGGACACAGCGCGAAGAGCCACACCGTCGCGCCGCTGCCGCCTCCGGTTGCCGTCGCGCCCATCGTACCCTCAGCATTGCCTTCGCAGCCTGAGAAAGAGCCGGAGCAAACTCCCGCGATAGTCGCCGCGTCTGCTGCGACAAAAGGTGTTGATTCAATGGCGGATCGGCTTCTGGAAATCGTGTGCAAACGCACCGGCTATCCGGTAGAAATGCTCGGTCTGGATCTCGATTTGGAAGCCGACCTCGGGATCGACTCGATCAAGCGCGTCGAGATTTTAGGCATGTTGGCCGACGCAAACGGCGGGCAGAATCTCAATGTGTCCATGGAAAAAATGACGAACATCAAGTCGCTGCGCGGTATCCTCGATTGCTTGGCCGCCGCAAACCCTTCTGAGCCGAACGCGACAAAACGCGGAGAGGAAAACTCCGTTCGGGCGACCGCTTTCGGCACGACGACAGCTAGCCCGAATCGCGGCGGTATTCAAAGGATGCTCGTTGCTCCCACGAATGCGCCGCTTCTCACGAGCGAACCGCCTCTCTTGCCCGGAGGCGCGATCTTGATAACCGATGACGGCGACGGTGTGGCCTCGGCTTTCGCATCACGACTGCGAAGCCTCGGTCAACGGGTAGCCACGATCGGATCGCAAACGGATGAGGTTGGCTTTCCTGCGGATTTGACCGATCCAGAACAAGTCGAAGCAGCGCTGGCGCGCATTCGGCGTGAATGCGGATCGATCCACGGTCTCATTCATCTGCTGCCTCTCGCTCGACCTAACGAGAGCCAAGACTGGTCGCAGCGACTGAAAATAGAAGGCAAATCGCTGTTCCTGCTGGCACGCGGCTTGGCGAACGAGTTGCAAGAAGCGGCGAAACACGGCAGCGCGATCTTGATGGCTGCCACGGCCCTCGGCGGAACATTCGGCAGCGGCAACGGTGAAGAAGTGGCCGACGATTTCTCTCCCGCTCACGGCGGAGTCGCTGGGGCGATCAAGAGCCTCGCTCACGAATGGCCCGACGTTCTCGTTCGCGTCGTCGATTTCCAGCGCCGCGCGGAGGTGCAAGCAATGAGCGATGCGCTGTTCGACGAGTTAAGCGATCCCATTGGTCCTATTGAAATCGGCTACCGGGATGGGAGGCGACTGACTCTGCAGTGCGTGCCGAGTCCCTTGGATACATCGAGAAAGGAGACGGTGCCGCTGGACCGCGATTCGACGGTGCTGTTGACCGGCGGCGCGCGAGGCATTACGGCCGCCGTCGCTCTCGAATTGGCGCGGCGCTATCGACCGAATCTGGTATTGATCGGTCGTTCGCCGCTGCCGGAGGATCGTGAAGAATCGGACACGTTCGGCATCTCCCATTCCGCCGAATTGAAAGCCGTACTCATCGCTCGGCTGCGCCGCGAGGGCCGACCCGCCTCGCCCGCCACCGTCGAGTCCGCCTATCGACGCCTGATGCGAGACCGCGAGATTCGCGGCAATATCGAACGCCTGAAGGAAAGCGGAGCGCGGGTGTCCTATAATGCCGTCGATGTCCGCGACGAAGGCGGTATGAAAGGAGTTCTCGACGACATCTATCGCCGTTTCGGAACCATCGACGGCGTGGTCCACGGCGCGGGGGTCATCCAAGATAAACGGATCGTCGACAAGACGCCGGAGTCTTACGACCGCGTCTTCGGCACGAAGGTCGAAAGCGCGTTGATCTTGAGTCGCCATCTGGACTTAGAAAAGCTGAAGTTTTGCGTTTTCTTCGCCTCGGTGGCCGGTCGTTTCGGCAATCGCGGCCAGGCCGATTACGCCGCAGCCAACGAGGTACTATCGAAGCTGGCCATCCAACTCGATCGTCGCTGGCCCGCCCGCGTGGTGTCCCTCGCTTGGGGACCGTGGTCCACCATCGGCATGGTTTCCGAGCTGGAGCAACATTTGGGACAACGCGGATTGCAAATGATCCCTCCCGAAATCGGTCCCTCGTTTTTCGTCGAAGAACTGTGCTTTGGCCGCAAGGGCGAATGCGAGGTCGTCGTGGCCGGCGATGTGGGGCAGCTCGCCTGTCCGCGTCGAAAGAACGACAATCGAGCCGTACAATCCGTGCGTTGAGACGAAGAGATAGACCATGATCCCCACATACACTCACCCAAGGCAGAGTCAGCTCAACGGATGCCGCGAGGAGGTTATTCCTTCTTCCGCCGCGCCCGGTTGGGAAACCGAAGCCTTCGTGTTGCGCGGCGACAACCGAGCCGATCTAATACGGCGCGCGCAATCGTTGGCCGATTTCCTAGCCGATCATCCCCGTACGGAGTCGAAGGATCTGGCCTTCACGCTCAACTCCGCCCTCGCTCCTTCGGGCAGTCGATTGGCCGTCGTCGCGTCGTCGAGTGCCGAGCTGCATTCGCGTCTGACGCGCGCCATCGAACGCTTGGCCGTCCCCGGTTGCAAACAAATAAAGGATTCGCGAGGTGTTTATTTCTTCGACGATCCGCTCTATCCGCGCGGCAAGCTCGCCTTGCTGTTTCCCGGCGAAGGCAGTCAATACCTCAACATGCTGAGCGATTTGCTGCCTCATTTTCCCGAAGTGCGCGACCATTTCTCGCGATGCGATCGAATCTCCCTCCGAGCGGGGCAACTGGATGAACCCATTAGCCGACGCATCTTCGCTTCCTCTTCGTTGACGGATGCCCAGCGCGACGTGGCGGAGAAAGAATTGTGGCGACTCGGCAATGCCGTGTCGAGCATTCTCATCTCCGAATGGGCGCTCTACTTGCTCCTGCGCGATTTGGGTTTGCCATACGATGTCGTCGGCGGTCACAGTGCCGGCGAGTTTTCCGCGTTGTTGGCTTCTGGGTGCATCGAACCGGACGATTTCTTCATCGAACAACTGTTCGCTCTCGCCCGCATTTTGCAGGGCCAAGAGGACGACGGCAGCCTCGCCGAGATCGCGCTGTTGGCCGTGGCCGCTGGACGAGGCAGCGTCGCCGAATTGCTCGGCTCGGACATCGGCGTCGTTGTGGCGATGGACAACTGCCCGCACCAAACGGTCGTGGGCTGTTCCCCTTCCGCAGCCGTGTCGGCCCAAGAAAGGCTGAAGCAGCGAGGGATCGTCTGCGAACGCTTACCGTTTCGTCGGCCCTATCACACGCCGCACTTCGAGCCGTTTCTCGCCCCAATTGAGGCGATGTATCGACGTTTGCACATCCGTTCACCGCGCGTGCCGTTGTATTCCTGCACGACCGGACGGCCGTTTCCGAGCGATCCCGAAGAGATTCGCCGACTCGCCGTCGCTCACTGGGCTGCCCCGGTCGAGTTTATCCGCCTCGCCGAGACGATGTACGCCGATGGCGTGCGCCTCTTCGTCGAGTGCGGCCCGCGCGGCAATTTGACTTCGTTTCTGCAGGACATCCTGCGCGGTAAACCCTGCGAAGCCGTCGCCGTCAATCTGTCCCAACGTTCGGGACTCACCCAACTCAATCACCTGGTCGCGTTGTTGTCGGCTCATGATGTACCGTTGCGTCTCAACCATCTTTACGAGCGCCGGGATCCGCGACGCATCGAATGGGAGGCGAGGAATGGGAATCGAGAGGTTGACGCCCTCCGCTCGCCGCGCACGGAGATTATGCAGCAATATCTGTCTACGATGGAGCAGTTTGTCGATTTGCAGCGCGAGACGATGGAGCAATATCTCAAGGGCCAACGAGGTAGCATCCCCGTTCACCGTCCGGTTTGGCCTCTACTCGGCCAAGTGTTGCGCCACGAACCGGGACGCGAACTCGTCTTGCGCCGGTCGATGGATGTCAATGAAGATCTCTACGCCGGCGATCACACATTGGGCGGGCGCGATGCCAGCAGTATCGACCCAACGCAGCACGGGCTGCCTTTCATGCCGATGGCGTTCAGTCTGGAGATGATGGCCGAGGCCGCCTCGCTTCTCCTGCCGGGTCGTCTGGTCGTCGGGATGAAGCGCGTTCGACTACAACGCTGGATTCCCTTCGACGACGAACCGATCGCCGTGGAACTAACGGCCCGCGTTCGACCCGAATCGCCGAACGAAGTCGCCATAGAGATCCGCGATTTCGGCAACGCGGTTCGTCCCAGCAATGTCGAGACACCGGCGGTCGTGGGGACGATTATTATGGATACACGCTATCCAGAACCTCCTCCTTACGAGAGCTTCCCGCTATCGAACGAACGATGCTGCGAACTAACTCCGCATCTGCTTTATTCCGGCGAGAGGCATTTGTTTCACGGTCCCTTGTTCGAGGCACTCGATGCGACGGATCGCCGGGGAGACGAAGGGATCGAGGGGCATTTGCGGACTTTGCCACTGTCCGGATTGTTCCGCTCGACGCCGCAACCGAACCTTTTGCTCGATCCCCTACTCATTGACGCATCGACACACCTGTTGGGTTGTTGGCATCTGTCGCAAGCGGATCGCATTGGTCGCACCGTGCTTCCCTACGAACTCGGCAGCGTGACATTGTACGGCCCCCGACCGGAGGTCGGGACGCGCATCAAGTGTCGCGTCCGCATTGAGGACATCTCGGCACGGCGGGTTAGCCATCGCATCGACTTGCTCGATGCGGACGATTCGCTGTGGTGTCGTCTCGCACCGGCGGAATACTGGCGTTTCTATTGGCCGTTGGAATACGTCGATTTCTTCCGCCACAAAGAGCGATTTCTGTTGGCGAAAGATTGGCCGATTGTCCCCGATCCGTCCGTGCGCTGCATGCGCCTCGATCCGCCTTCCGATCTGTGTCAGCCGGTCCATCGCACGGCTCTGGCGCGGGTAACGCTGACTCGTTCGGAATGGAATCAATTTCGGCTCTTGAAAGGGACCGAACAAGAGTTGACCGATTGGCTGTTCGCGCGAATCGCCGCGAAGGACGCCGTTCGTGCAATGCGGCAAGAGCGCTGCGGGCAACGTCTCTTCCCAGCCGACATTGAACTAAACGTTCTCGCCGATGGGACGGCGACGGCTCGCCATCTCGGTGGAGGCTCGGTTGAAGAAATGCCACGCGTGGCCTTGGCCGCCATTCCAGGAACGTGCGCGGCGGCGGCGGCTTACGGGCGAGACGTCCGCCTCACCCTGACGAGGCGCGAAGGCGAACCCGAAGCGTTCGTCATTTGTAGATAAGGGAGACCGAGAATGACTCAAGATCAGATTATGACCGACGTGGCGAGCGTGCTGCGGGATTTTAACGGGCGCGAATATCACGACGCCATTGGTCCAGACACGCTTTTTTTCGGCGACCTCGGCCTCGCCTCCATCGACGCCGTGGTCTTGGGAGAAACGCTTGAAGAACGCTATGGCCGCAAACTGCCGTTTCACCTGTTCATGGCCGACCTCGGACGTCGCGCCCAACGCGATCTGCCACTGGGGGAACTGGTCGGATTCTTGCATCGACATTTGAATAATGCTTAGAGGCGATCCGAGAAGCACCTCTCCCCTGTACTCAAGGGGAAAGGTGTTGGGCGAGGGGTGAGTTTTCCGAAATTTTTTGCCCCTACCCCTTTTCCCCCGAGTACAGGGGAGAGTGGAACTTCTGAGACAGTTTCTTAGTCATCGAAAAACCGGGTAAGAGTTCGGGGGAGGAATCATGCCGCGCGTCGCCATCGATGGGATGAGGTTTTACTACCAGCAAACTGGAAGCGGCCCGGATGTCGTGCTGCTGCACGGCGTGAGCGGGAACATGGCAATCTGGCAGCTCATCAATTTGATGCCCGCCCTCGCCGTCGATTTTCGCGTCACGGCTTTCGATTTTCGCGGCCACGGCTACAGCGATACGCCACCGGCGGGCTACACCTCCGCCGACATGGCCGGCGATCTCGTGAAGATTCAACGAGCGCTGGGACTGGGACCGATGTATGTCCTCGGGCATAGCTTCGGCGGCGTCGTCGCCCACCATGCTGCCGCGTTGTATCCCCAAGCCATTGCCGGATTGATCTTATCCGATCCGTATTATCCGGGACTGCGCCGCCTCGAAACGACCGTAGGCACCTGGACCGGCTGGCTGGAGTACAAGGAACAAGCCAATCGCGCCGGTCTGGAAGTGACCGAAGAAAACTGGTTCGATGTGGGCCAACTTTTCAAACAGACGGCCGACTTGACGCCGGATCGGTACGAGATGTTCCGCAAGGAATTGGGATTGGCCGCGATGGATAGGCTGAAGCGTTTGGCCGCGACGACCTGTGGCGACGACGTGAAAGCGGTCGCCGGCTTGACCGAAGAGCGCATTCTTTCGGTGCGACAGCCTGCGGTCGCTCTGTACGGAGAACAGTCGCCTTTTTTGGCGACGTGCGACTATCTCGCGGAGAATTTGGCGAACTGTCGCCGAGTCCTCGTGCCCAACGCTAAGCACCGCGCTCACGAAGAGAACCCCGCGGTCTACGTCTCCCTGGTTTGTGTGATTCTGCGCGAAATGGCGGGGATCCCGCAATCGAGAAGCGTGGAGGGTGCGGCATGACGCTGCGCGACAAAATCGCCGTGGTGACGGGCGCGGCCAGTGGCATGGGCCGCGCTCTGTGCCGCGAACTGGCGAACGAAGGCGTTCGCCTCGGACTCCTCGACCGCGACTCCGACGGGCTGGCATCGTTGGAAACAGAATTGCTACAAAAGGGAGTGCTTTATAGTATCGCGGTCGTCGACGCGACAGATCGCTCCGGGGTGAGAGAAGCGATGCAGAAAGTCGCAGCCGCCCTGGGTCCGATCGAACTATTGGTTGCCTGTGCCGGCATCACGGGGACGACCCTGGTGGACGACCTCGCCGTCGAGAGGACGGAAGCGATTTTGCGAGTTAATTTTCTCGGAGTGGTATACGCCTTGGAGGCGCTGTTGCCGGATATGATCGCTCGCGGAAGGGGACATATTGTCGCTCTGTCGAGTTTAGCGGGTTGTCGGGGCATGCCGTTCTCGGCAGCCTACAGCGCCAGCAAGGCTGCCCTGATGGCGTATCTGGAGAGCCTCCGTCCGCCGTTGCGGCGACGCGGCATCGCCGTCACCACGGTTCTACCGGGTTTCGTGCGCACGCCATTGATGGCCAACGCTCCGGTGCAGCCGCCGATGAAAATGATGGAGCCGGAAGCGGCGGCGCGGCACATCCTACGCGCGATCCGTCGGCGCAGCCGCGTGTATGCGTTTCCGTGGAGTACGAGTTGGCTGTTGCGCGTACTGGGATTGTTGCCTCCGGGATTGTACGATTGGTGCATGGCGCGCGGAGCGGCGCACATAACCAATGTCTCCTATTGAGGGGAATAAGAAGATGATTCGTGTCGCCGAACGCAAAGCAATGGCATCCCTGGCCACGCCTCCCTTGCGGTGCATCGCATGTGCCTCGCCTCTGTCGTTGCCGCACGAGGGGGACGTTGTTTGCCCTATTTGTACCCGCGTATATCCGATTCGAGACGACTTGCTCCTCGCTCGAGACGATCTGACCGGGAACAACCGCATTGCAGCCGACTTTTACAACGGCGAGCGTTGGCGGACATTTCGCCCTTGGGAACAACTTTTCCTGAAAACGCTGGGAGGTCTTCCGGGCGCGCGGCGGCAAATTCTCCGTCATTTGCAACATTTAACGACAGGCGATCTCTTGGAGGTCGGCATCGGCGACGGCGAGAATGTGACGCTTTTGCCGCCGTCGCTGCACATCAGCGGTATCGACATCGCCGAGCGTCCCCTTGCCGCTTGTCGAGATCGCTATCCCGATCGCAGACTGTTCTTGGTCTTGGCGCAGGGCGAACGGCTCCCCTTCGCGGATCGCTCGTTCGATGCCGTACTCAGCGTTGGCGGCTTCAACTTCTATAGCGATCCGCAAAGAGCGTTAAGTGAGATGGCCCGCGTTACCCGACCCGGCGGTCGCATCGTTGTTGCCGACGAACTGCCCGATCTGTTCGAGTGGGGCTGGGGACACCTGATCGGATTTCCCAAACTCGACGATTGGCTGATGCGGCGGTTCTGGCTCGGTTCGGAGTTCACCGACATGGTGCTGGGCACGCGCCTCGACGTTCGCTCCGTCGCCGAGTCCGCCCTCGCTCGCCCCAAAATTCATCGCATCTGGCGCGGTCTGGGTTACTGTATCGTCGGCGCGCCGCCTCGTGACTAAATCAACCGTTTCTCCCTTGGAGGATTCATCGTGAACGCCACACAAACGCATTCTCATCACTGGATCAACGAATGCGATGCCATGCAATGCCCCGACTGCAACGGTTTCCTGGAAACGGCGGAGACGGGTATCGCTTGCCTCGGCTGCCATCGCGCCTTCCCCATCCGCGACGGGCTGCTCGACATGCTCAAGCCGCTCGAAGGGAACAACAAAATCGCCGCCGACTTCTACAACGGCCCGCTCTGGCCTCGCTTCCGCTTCTGGGAGAGGTTCACGTTTCTCTGCAATGGCGGCGAACGGCGGGCGCGGCGGCAGATTATGCAGTATCTTCCCAATCTATCCGGTACGCGGCTCCTTGAAGTAGCCGTCGGCGACGGCGCGAATTTGTCTCTCATCCCCGACGATTGCCGAGTCTACGGCAACGATATTTCGACCGTGCAACTGAGCAACTGCCGCCGCAATCATCGCCACCGCGATCTGCGCTTGTTCCTCGGCGAGGCAGAGAATCTGCCGTTCCGCGACGGAACCTTCGATCATGTGTTGAGCGTCGGCGCTTTCAACTACTTCAGCGATCCTCTTCGATCGCTGAAGGAGATGGCCCGCGTCGTCAAGCCCGGCGGTCTCGTCGTGGTCTCCGACGAAGTGCCAAACTTGCCCAATCGCATGATCGGCCATTGGATCGGCTTGCCGAAGTTGGATCGTTGGATCATGTCGCGCTTTCTCCATCTCGGCCCAGAGTTCACCGACATGGTGGATAAACATCGCCATTTGCAACTCGAACCGATGGTCCGCGAAGCGTTGAGCGATTGGCAGATCCATTCGCTGTGGTTCAAAGTAGGCTATTGCATTGTCGGCCGACCCAAGGGGAAATGATGCGCTTCCATCAATTCATCTTGAAGAATGTCTTCCAACGCAAAGCGCGGTCGGCGTTGACGATGCTCGGCGTGGGCATCGCCGTGATGGCGGTGGTCGCATTGGTTGGCATCGCCGATGGCTTCGAGCGCTCGTTCCGCGAGCTATACGAACGCCGCGGCGTCGATCTGCTGGTCGTTCGCGCCGGCTCCTCGGAACACCTTTCCAGCTCGGTGCCCCAACAGGTCGGCAAGCAAATCGGCAAACTGCCCGGCGTTCGCGCCGTCTCACCCGGACTGATGGACGTGGTTTCTTTCGAGCAAGCCAACCTTACCAGCGTCCTTTTGCAAGGCTGGACTGCCGACAGTTTCCTCTTCGACAATCTGACCATTCTCGATGGACGACGCCTGCGGGCCGACGACGATGCGGGCGTCATGCTCGGCACGATCCTCGCCCGCAACCTCGGCAAGCACGCCGGAGAGAAATTAGAGATCGCCAATGGTAGTTTTGAAATCGTCGGCATCTACGAGAGTTTCAACCCTCTCGAAAATGGCTCCGCCGTCATGCTCATTAGCTCGCTGCAAATTCTCATGGATCGACCCAATCAGGTGACGGGGTTTCAGGTCGTTTTGGACGATGCTCCCGACAAACGGGCGTCGATCGAGCGCGTGCGGCACGACATCAACGCTCTCCGTTCTCCGCAGGGGCGACCTTGGGGCATCGCCGCCACCCCGACGCGCGATTACGTCCGCGGCACTTCGCAGATCCGCATGGCCGAGGCGATGGCGTGGATGACTTCGATCATCGCTCTCATCATCGGCATTGTGGGCGTACTCAACACCATGATCATGTCGGTGTTCGAGCGCACGCGCGAAATCGGCATTTTACGAGCGATCGGCTGGCGTAAATCGCGCGTGGTGCGCCTGATCCTTTACGAATCGCTGTTGCTGAGCGTCGTCGGCGCGGTGGCCGGCATCGGCTCGGCTGTGTTGTTGACTTACGCGCTAACGTGGTGGCCGATGGTGAACGGCCTCATTCGCGGAGATGTCGCGCCGGCGGTTATGATTCAAGGCTTCTTCATCGCGCTGGCGGTCGGTCTACTCGGCGGTGCTTATCCCGCATATCGCGGCGCTCACCTGTTGCCCACGGAGGCGCTTCGCCATGAATGAAACTCCCCTGCTGCGCGCCGAACGCCTCGGCAAAGTGTACCCCGACGGCCAAGTCAACGCGCTCGTCGAAGTTACGTTGAGCATCCGTTGCGGCGAGTACGTCGCACTGATGGGAGCCAGCGGCAGCGGCAAATCGACGCTTCTCAACTTGCTCGGCGCGCTCGACCGCCCGACGAGCGGCGAAGTCTATTTCGACAATCGTCCCTTGTCCCAGATTGACGATCCGGACGGATTTCGCTCGAAAAAGATCGGCTTTGTGTTTCAATCGTTTTTTCTCTTGCCCACCTTGACGGCACTAGAGAACGTGCAGATACCCATGTTCGAGGGGTCTCTCGGAGCGCGGCAGCGGGCGGCCAAGGCTGCGGACTTGCTCGATCTGGTCGGCATGAAGGACCGTGCGGGTCATCGACCGGGACATCTTTCGGTCGGCCAACGCCAGCGCGTCGCCGTCGCCAGAGCGCTGGCCAACGATCCCGTGTTGCTGCTCGCCGACGAGCCGACCGGCAATCTCGATTCGCATTCCGCCGCGGCCGTCCTCGATCTTTTCGACCACCTGCACCGCGACAAGGGCATGACCATCGTTCTCGTCACCCACGGCCAAGAGGTGGCCGAGCGCGCCGAACGCATCGTTCGCCTGCGCGACGGCCGCATCTGTGCCGACGAGAGGCGGCTGGCACAAGCGGCGCGGCAAGCAGCCGCTACTTCTTGACGGCGTTCAATTCGCGGCGAAAGGAGCGTACTTCGGATTGAATGATGGCCGGCAATTTCGGGGTCAACGGATCGGCATCGTTAAACCAGCTTTTCGGCTCCGAATAGACGAGGTGGTATTCGAGAAACAATGCGCCCGCCGGTTCGTGCAAGCGCGTGACCTTCAGATAGCCACCCGCTCCGCTATACGGATGAGCGGGACCGAATCGACGCTGACCTTCGTCGTCGAACGAGATTTTACGCCAGCGATTGGGAAAATCAGCATCGTCGGCAAAGCTCGAATCGACGAGCGTGGCGGCGAGCAGCGAATCGCTGTGGCGAGCGACGGCCGTATGTAGAGCGGCCCGCAGCTCGACGCGATCGAGAATTGTGAATGTCCCATGACTGTAGCGCTCCTCGCAACGACGGTTCGATTCGACCTTGAGTTTGCGTTTCTCCAACTCCTTGGCGGTCAAAAGGTGAATGCGGCGGTCTTTCGATTTCTTGTGCAGCTTTTCGAGAAAGTCGCGGTCGGCCACCGCATCGAGGCTGCCGTGCGCCACGAACGCGATATCGACGACCAACGCGAGGGGAGATGGTCCTTCCGCCGCGATTTTTCGGATGCGATGAAAATGAGGCGCGGTACCGAGCTTGGCGGTAAACTCCTCCACGGGGAAACGCTTGCTGACAAGCGTTTCGAGGATCTCTCGCTGTTTCGCCGCATCCAATCCATCGGCCATAAACGGAGGCGACAGCGGCACCTTCTTACCGCCGACGAGAGTCAGTCCCTCTTTTTGCAATACTTCGTACAACGGATTGGCCGCCTCCTCCCGTTCGGAGAATGACGCGGCGGCAAGGTTGTAAGGTGACGAGGTGACAATCAATAGACACAACAGCACGGCTCTACTACCTGCTCCCCTGTACGCAGGGGAGTGGGGTCGGGGGTGAGGAGTTTGGGGGGAAATGGCGGCTTCGAGGGCGCGTCCCGTCGCTCGCCCCTCACCCTCTATCCCTCTCCCCCCAGTACAGGGGAGCGGAGGGAAAGTGTCCGATTCGCAAAAGTTGCCCTGTACCGTTAAGTTTATCCAGCGAGGTTTTGTCATTCGGCTCTTCCAGTCTGTCATTACCCTGTCACCTCGTCTCCAGCAATCACTTTTGAATTGCTTTGCGCAGCGTGCTTTCGAGTTCCTCCGCCGAGGCGGTCGAGAATCGCGGAAGCGACACGGAGGGTTTCAGATCTTCGCCGACTTCGATTTCCTTGTCTCCCTTGGGAGGCCCGACAGCGGCAAACGCCTTCTCCGTGGGTTGACCGAGGCTGAATTCGCCGCCATCGACGTGCAGGACGCATTCACTCGTGAGATTCGGCGGCAAGCATTGAATTGGTCCGACGGGACCGCTGTACTTGTCTCCGTCGCGTTCCAAAGCCCAGACCAGTGCCTTCAAGCTGCCGGTGCGTTCGTCCAGGAGGAGGACATAACGGAGAACGACGGGCTTGTGCTTGCCTCGGACGACGAGATAACTCGGCGCATCGAAGATAAGCATGGAGGCGGATCGCGCGACGACGCGAATCTCGCCGATCTTTTCCTGAGCCGTCCGCAGGACGATGGGACCGAGCAACCCCAACCTCGCGCCGAGTCGGCGTTGCGTCTCCGGCGTGACCACGGTGTCTTTGCCGTCGATGCGCGTGCCGAGTCCGACCGCAACCTTCTCCAGTTTGTAGCGTTTGCCGTCACTACCGTCCTTTTCCTCTTTGACGTTGGCGACGATGGCCGTGAAGAGCAGGCGGGCCATGCGGTCGGCGACGGCGGACAATTGGTTCACGTCGCCGGCACCTGGGCGAGGATAGCTTTTGACGATGAGATGGCTCCAATCTTTCGGAGCCTTCTTGTCGATTACGGTTCCCGGCGGAATGAAATCGAGACGGCGCAAGGCCACGTCGTAGGCCGGCGTCGCTTTGCCGTTGGAACAGGCGACATCGGTAAGACAGCAGAGCATCAAGACGCTCAGAATCGTCTTGCCCAGGAATCGGATCGGGTGAAGAATCGGGCTGCAGGTCGTCATGGCGACTGTCCTCCATGATTAGAATGTCGCGCCGTTCGGCGTGCGAGCAGGACTGTCATCGGCAATTGTTCTCCGTCGCCCGGCGATTGTCAAGGCGCATGAAAAGATCCTCGCGGACGGGAGATATTGGGTGATCGAAGGAGAAGAGGCAATCCGCGCCGGGTGCGTTCTCGTGACCGGGGCAGGCGGATTTCTCGGTACCAATCTGGTCTGGGCGCTGCGGAGTCAAGGTTTCGCCGTGCGCGCCTTCGTTCGCCGTCCGCCGTGCGGACCTCACTGGTCGGGACTCGACGGAGTCGAAATTGCGATGGGCGATGTCTGCAATATCGGTTCGATCGAACGGGCACTCGACGGAGTTTCGGCCGTGGTTCATGCGGCGGCTCTGACGCGCCTGGTCCCTCGACCTCGCGGAGACGCATTCCGCATCAACGTGGAGGGGACGCGCAACGTCTGTGCCGCCGCCCGTCGTGCAGGGGTTCGCCGCTTGGTGTATACTTCCAGCGCTTCGACGATCGCCCCCGGCACGGGCGAAAACCCATCTAATGAGCAATCGCCATTCTCGCGCAGTTCGATCCACTCGCCCTATTACGATAGCAAGCGCGCCGCCGAACGAGAGGCTCTCTCCTTCAACGACCAAGGGTTGGAAACGATTGCTTTGTGTCCCGGCTATCTACTCGGTCCGCGCGATCCGAAACCGACGACGAATGAGATGCTTCTCTACGCGGCGCGCTGGCGGTGGCCCCTATTTCCTCCGGGAGGTATGAATATCGTCGATGTCCGCGAAGCAGCACTCGCCCACGTCCGCGCCTTATGGATGGGGACGCCAGGCGAGCGTTACATTCTGGCCGGTCCGTATCGAAGTTATGCCGACCTCGCTACCACGGTGAGACGGATGATTGGAACGGGAGGTGTGCGGATCTTTCCTCAATGGACGCGATTCGCGGGTTCCATACCTCTAGCTTTGGCATCCGGCATCCTTGCCGGAGTGCCCAATGGTCTGACGGTGCCTAGCTTTCAGTACGGCTTCGTATCCTACCATCTATCGGGGCGAAAAGCGGATCGGGTCTTTCAAATAATCCATAGACCCGTCGAAGAGACGGTGCGCGATACGCTGCGCTGGTTCGGAGTGGATGTTCGCGGCGATCGCGCCGGCTCAGCTCATTCCTTGTAAATAATGTCGATGGCCAATCCGGCGGCCAACAATAAGAGGTTGCTGTTCTTCTTCTGCCCTGCCGCCTCGGTCAGTGCGATGACGTAGTTGTCCGCCGTGGTGAACATCTCCTTGGCCAGGCCGGCCCATTTCTTTCCCACAGTTCCCAACTCTATGCCATCCTTGGTCAGAAACTTGAAATTCCACCCTTTCCAGTCGCCTTTCACCTCGGCGTACTGTTGATCCTCGGCGTCGTACACCCAGAAGCCGCCGCCCAGCGACATCATCTTGCTCTTGAACGAGCCGACGATTTGCCCCTCGGCGTCTTTAACTTGAACCGTGGAGCGGAACCAAGTAAAACCGCGATGGATGCTGAACAGCGGTTTGTCGTTCCCCTTTTCGTAGAAGGATACCTTGGTGGGCAAGGTTCGTTTGTTCATAAAAAGTCGAAGTAGGCTTACGAGAGTCGAAGGCTCCTCTTTAGCGTCACCGATCTGCTCGTTCGTTTCGGCATCAAATATGTCGTAGGCCGCACTCCATTTGAACACTCCGGCATGTTGCTTGACGAGATAGGTGTCGATGTTCAACACGATGGATACTCTCCAGTTTGGGATGGGCGGGTTAGCGTCGGGCCGAGAGAACACATATCCCGGGACGATGTCACAACCCCCTCGTTCGGGTTAACTTTCCCTCTAAACGTACCAAAAGCAAACCGTCCGACAAGGCAATACGCGCACTTTATCCAATAGCGAAGAATTCGAGCGTCGCGATCCCACAAGCTGAGAGAGCCCTCGATCCTGTTAGTGCCGACGGCTTGTGATTCAACTATAGCCCCGCGCGCGGTTTGATCTCCAAGGTCATGGATTTCCCGTTGCGGCGGATGGCGAGTGGAACGGCGACGCCGGGCTTGAGATGACCGGCGATCTCGTACACATCGTTCAAGGTATCGGTCCAGCGCCCATCGACGGTTAATAAGCGGTCGCCCTTTTTCAGACCGGCTGCCGCGGCTGCGCTTCCAGCAAACACTTCGCGGATCTCGACGCCGGAGTCTTCGTCGTCCGACTTCTTAAAGGCGACGAATCCCCACTGGGCGGACGGCGACAATACCTTCGGCGCTTGAGAACTGCCGGCCGCCAATTGCAGCACCGTTGCCTCCAGCGATTTCATCACGTTGGCAGGTTTGTAACCGTTGGGCGTTAGCGTTAGGGTTTGCTTCTGATAGTCGAGGACCATCTTGTAGCGCGCGAAGAAGGGGAAACCGACGATGCCGTAGAGCGGTCCCAGCCGTTTCGACATCAGTTCGACGAGAGGATGATCCATGACGATCGCGGGCTGATTGGCGGCTTTCTCCGTGCCGAGTTGCAACTCCTTGACCTTCACTTCGGCGACGGTTCCGACGAACGGCAGCAACGACTTCGGCGCATCCTTGAGCAATCCCGCCTCCTTGGCCAATTTGTTGTTGAACAGATTGATCGGTGCGCCGGTGTCGAAGATGACGCGATACGGACCTTTGCCATTCACTTTGACCGCGACGGCCATGTGACCGCTCTTGAGCATCTCGAATGGGATGACTACGGGCTTCTCGCCCGACTTCTCCAGCGGCTTGACTGCCGGGGCGGGAGGTGTGAAGGCAACAGTGACGCCGGAGTGACACGTCCCGAATCCGATCGCCGCCGCTATCCAGTAGCATCGCTTCATGTTACAACCCCTCCCCAAGCTTGACGGTGATCTCTTTCTTCTGTTGTCCGCGTTGGACGCTCAGTTTCAGTTCGTCCCCAGGACTGCGTTTGCCCACGGCGCGGCTTACATCCCCGGTATCGGCCACGCTTCGCCCTTGAATGTGGGTGATGCGATCGCCAACGCGCAGGCCGCCTTTTCCGGCCGGTCCCTCGGCGAGAACGGATCGAACGATGGGATTCTCGTCGTCGTCTGTCAACTCGACGCCCAGAAAGGGTCGCCTGTGGACGGGTGGGCTGGATTTTGAACCGAGAAGCGAACCGAGCGTTTTCAAAATGCTGCCCAGAAGATCGAGTCCGCCCGCGCCACCCCTGCCTCCCATCCCGACCGCGACTTTTGGTTTGTAATCGAGCGTCGTCCAGATCATTTTGTCGCGGGTGAAGTCGATCTCCAAACGATAGCGGGAGAGAATGTCGTAGCCTATCATGCCGTGAAGTTCGACGCCGGCCAGCCCCAGCGCGTTCATGCCTTCGACTTGTGGCGGCGTCTCGATGCGCCCCTTGCATTTCTCGATGACCAGACCGCCTTCAATCTCGAAACGGTCGAAGGTTCCCCAATCGTTTTTGTCGGGTTTGACGCCGATTTTCTTGGCCGCCGCCGTTGACAGAAACAGCGCCGGCGCGCCGGTATCGACGATGAAGTTGAACGGGCCTTTGCCGTTTATTTTGGCCCGAACGAGGATGTGTTTGGGCTTGGTCAACCGATAGGGCACTTCCACCGCCCGCGCTTTGCCGGTCGGCTCGTCGGCGGCCGCCTGAGGTATAAAAGGCAAAAGCGCCAGTGCGGCACACGCAAACAGTCGGTTCATCGAGTTTCTCCGGTCGAGCCGGCAGCTTACGCAGCCGGTTAGTGGGTACCTCACTCGGCAGCTTTACGCTGCCGGTTTGCCTTGCCGGATGGATTTCGCAGCAGGTTCGCTATTTGTTATCGCGGCGGACTTTGATTCGTCCCGGCGTGGTGGAAGTGACGCCGAGAAAAACGTAGCACATCTCGTCGGTCGTCTGCTCGCCGAATTTAACCCATTTCGGAGGACTAAATGGATTACTCAAATTGTTGGAGCTGTTGTCGTAAATCGCCTCGACGGCCACCCGAGTGCCGGGCTTGACAGAAATCGGCTCTTTGAAGAAATACGATTCTTGCCAGTTGTAGTCCCAGTCCTTGATTGCGACGAGGGTTGTCTTTTTCCCTTCGGGCGGCGTCAGAGTGACCTTGATTTCACGGCCGAGCATGTGCATGTGAGGCATCACCGAGTACAGCTCGCACTCTTGCATGATGTCCAGATTTCCTTCCACGCGGAAGCGATCCTTCCCCGGAGGAATGGCCAAGAAGCGGCCCGGCAGAACGACGCTCTTGAACGGTTGCATTTTGCTGGCGTCCTTGGCGAAGTACAGGCCGATGGATGTGCGGTCCTTTTCGACGCGCCCGTTGCGATGATAGTGAATCTGGACGATGGCATCGGCACCTTTGGGGAGAAAGTGGCCGTAGCCTTCGGGCAGATAATGGGCAACATTGCCCGGTGCCCAGCCGCCGAGTCCTCCCACCTGATCTGGACGCGTCGGCCGAAAACCCAAGCCCATCGCCGCCGTGTAGCCGGGTCCACAATCGACTTGCATACCTTTTTCCTTCTCGTGTGCTTCTTTCTCCAGTTCGCGCCCTTTGCCGCTCAGATCGAAGTAATTGAGCGTATGATGCACGATTCGATTGTTGCCCGGTCTCACTTCAACGGCGACAACGTATTTATCTTCCGTTAACTTGGTCGGCAACACGAAGCAACGAAAGAGATCGGGGCCGCCCGCGCCGACGACGATATCCTCCGTCGCGGTCAAGACGAGATCGGGTTTGCCGAGCCGCCAGCCTTCGGCAAAAGAGCGTGGCGACGGCGCTTCCTTGGGATCGCCCTCCGGCATGCCGGCATCCACCCATTCGGCAAGGGTGCGAATGGCCTTGTCGGCCATCTTGCGTTCGCCGTGGAAGGCTGGTCCTTCGACCGGCTTCCACGGCGGCATTTTGCGATCTTGCGTGTATTCCTTAATGTCGTCCGCCCAGTTGACCGCTTGTTTATAGGTCGTTAGAGCGAACGGGCCAACCTCGCCGGGGCGATGACACTCCTGGCAATTCGCTTGCAAAATCGGCAGAACGTCGCGGTAGTAAGTGACCGCTCCCTTCTTACTCGACTTCCGCTGACGCACGATGGGGCAGCCGATCGGTTTAGTCGCCGGCTCGGCCACCGTTTTGTTCGCAAGCAGTTCGTCGAGCGCTTGCCGCAGGTCTTGCCGCGTCGTGCGTCCGTTCTTTTTGAGACGGGCATAGTAGCCATTGTCGATGCGCCCGCGATAGCGCAGCACAAATCGAGGATCGAGTACGAACGCCGACGGGGCGATCTCGGCCTTGAAAGCGTCAGCGGCGCGGAAGGCCTCGTCCTTAAACAAGGGCATGGGCAACTTATACTCTTCGGCTCGCTTGGCGAGATCGGCGGCATCGCCCTCGTCGCTGCTATCGACGGCCACGAAAGCGACCCCCTTCTCGCGGTACATCGCCACCAACTCTGTCAGGGTCGGAATGTAACTCGTAGACACGGGGCAATCGAAGGAGATAAACACGACGACGATCGCTTTTTTGTCTTTCAGATCGTAAAGGGATCGAGGCTTCCCCTCGGCGTTCTTTAAGGTGATATTCTCAATTTTCTTGTTGAGCTTATCGACGGAGGCATCGGAGTCGGCACCGAGCGCCGCGCCGATTCCAAGGCAAAAGACGACAAGGGTTAACCGAGTAAGCGGCTGCGAGTTAGTCCGAAACATGAGAATCCTCACTCTTCGATGATGCGCACAAGATTCCTTGGGCGATGCGTACAGCATAAATGAAATACTCCGAGAGGGGTATCGAAGTTTCGATTCCCCGCTCGAGGATACGGATCGACTCTGCGGGCTGGGCTATTTGCGACGGCTCACCGACAGATCGACCTCGGTTTCGTGCAAAAACAGCGCCGCTTGCTCGGGAGGTACCGGATTGATGTAGAAGCCGGTTCCCCATTCGAAGCCCGCCACGCGCGTAAGTCGTGGAATTATCTCCATATGCCAGTGATAATGGGGTAAGAGCTGCGTATCGAACGGCGACGTATGGATGATGTAATTGTAAGCCGGCTTGTCCAATGCTGTTTCGATCTTGAGCAGAATCGACTTCAACACCGTGCCGAGTTCATCGACTTCGTTCTTTTGAATGTTTTCGAAGTGGCTGTTATGAGTCTTGGGCAAGACCCACGTCTCGAACGGAAAGCGCGCGGCATAGGGACAAAAGGCGACAAAATTGGGCGTGTCCAACACGATGCGCTTCTCGGACTGCAACTCTTGGTGAATCATGTCGCAATAAATACACCGTCCGCGATAGTTGAAAAACTCCAACGAGCCGGTCATCTCTTCCAGGACGTTGATGGGCACGATGGGAGTGACGATCAATTGCGAGTGCGAATGCTCCAACGAAGCGCCCGCCGCCGTCCCGACATTCTTGAACACCATGCCGTACACCAAGCGAGGGTCTTTCTTCAGATCGACGAGCCGATCTCGATAAACCCACAGAATCTCGCGGATATTCTCTTCCGAAAGATTGGCCATGCTGGCTTCGTGAAACGGGCATTCGAGGATGACCTCGTGCGCGCCGATGCCGTTCATCATGTCGTAGATGCCTTCGCCGCGCTTGTTCAAATCGCCTTCGATCTGGAGAGCCGGATACTTATTGGGAACGACGCGAACGCGCCAACCCTTTTCGTTGGAGCGCGTCTGGCGATCTCGATAGGCAAGAATCTCGTGCGGCGTCTTATCTTCGTTCCCCTCACAGAACGGACAGAATGCCCCTTCGGGCATGGGATCATGCTTCGGCGTCACCGGACGCTTGGCGCGCTCGGTGGCAATAATTACCCAACGTCCCACGATGGGATCTTTGCGCAGTTCCGGCATCGGCAATCCTCGCAGTGAATCGGCAAAACCAAGTAGCGTTCCATCCATATCGGGAGTCGGCTTTCGGCAGTCGGCTTTCGGCAGTCGGCTATCGGCAGACGGCTTTCGGCTCTCTGGGTCGCCTTAAGATTTCATATTCCTTGATCTTATGATCTCGTCATGCTACGGCCGATAGCCGATAGCCGAGAAGATTGCCTACCTTATACGTCCCACATGATCTGCTCGAAATCGCGCGAGGGGCGCGTCAGCACGATGGCCCCCTCGCGGGGGGCGCGATCTTGACTTTGTCCGTCGCGCAACAGTTCGACGAAGAACTGCAAATAGCCATCGACGGCAACGCCGAGCGTGTCGAACGGGATCGCTATCTCGGCGATCTGATCGACGCCAACCGAGATGTCGATATCGGGGATGGCCTCGCCGTCGCGCAACAGTTCGGCCTTTTGACCCGCGCGCCCCGGATTCGCCACGCGGACCTCAACACCGGCCGGCTCGATAAAGCCGACCCGCCAGACTTCGTAATCGGCGAGAGCGCTCTTGGCGGGGCGATTGCAGTCGAGGCGGATCAACAGCTTTGCGATGTCGAAGCCAAAATACAACTCTTCGAGAGGCCCCTCCGTCGCCATTGCCATCGTACCACGTTCGTTCTGGCAGATGTAGCGGCCGGCGCTGACCCACTCGAAAAAGGTGTAACGTCCGTCGATTTTCACATCGAGGAACGCGCGGGGCTGCGTGTAATGGACGCGCTGCCCCTTGCTGCTGATGGGTCGGCCAAGCTCCGGCGGCGGGGTATCGCCCAACAGCGCGTAGACGTTTTGTAAGTGCTTGCGAAACAGATAGTCGAACAGGGCATCCTGCGCACTCGAGTGATCGTCGCCGAACCACCAAAACCAATCGCTTCCCTCGGCGATATGAATTTCCTCCCACGCTCGGTCGAGCGGCGTTGCGGACGGCGAACCGGCTGCCGGAGCGATTGCGTTAGGGCCAGCACTCGCTGACTCACGTTGTCGGTTCGCCGCTTCTTCTTTGTTTTTGAGATAAGCGCGCGTGGTATGGAGGGCGTCCCAAGCGGAGTTGTCCTCTTCGTGGCCGATCCAGATGGCGAAATTGTGGCTGATCCAGCTGCCGGCGAACAAGTGCGGCAGTGTCTCCGATGGCGGATAGCTTTCGAGATAGTCGCCGACTTTCATCGGCTTGACGCCCGGAGTGCGCGTACACCGATGGTAGAGTGCGCGCAGGAACGCCACGCCGCCGCCGGGATAGTGTTCCCAACAATTCTCGCCGTCGAGGATGACGCTAACCAGTGCCGGTTCCTCGCGTTGAATCACTTGGCCGATGCCGTAGAGACAACTCATGAAATTGTCGGCCGCCGCATTCGGATCGCTGCGTTGATAGTGAAAGCCGATCAGATCGCTGAGTGCGTGATCGCGGAAGACGATGCCCAACTCAGCATCGCCCTCGCGCACCTTGTACGCCCGATAGAGCTTTTCGGGATTGCGGACATGGCCCCGCCCGTCGCGACTGACCGAGCCGTGCGTCGAGGCGCTGAGGACTTCCTCATCGGTGGCGATCCAGCGGATGCCGTGCTGTGCCAACAACGGTATCATGCTTTGGCATACCGATCCCTCGGCCGGCCACATTCCCTTGGGCTTGCTGCCGAAGATGCGCTCGTGTTCGTCCACGGCTCGCCGGACGTGGACGGTAGCGTCGTCGAGATAGCCTCCAGCGTGGCGCGGCAGCTTCACGTCGGGCATGGCTTCGCGCGCCAGCTTCTTATCGAAAAGCAGCGGCAGAATGGGATGGTAGTACGGAGTCGTGGTCAACTCGATCTGTCCGCTGTCGGCCAATTGCTTGTGCAGCGGGACGATCCGCTTGAGGATTTCGAGATGTTTGGCCAACAGTGCGTCGCGGTCGTCGTTGGAAAAATTGCGCCCCTTGTCGCGGAGACTCCGCAAGCACTCGTCCTGTTCGACGGCCAACGGGTGTACCCAGGCCAGATTGAACCACACTTGCAAATCGCGCAGATCGCGGGCCTGAAAGCGGCGCAACACATCCTGCGCCTTGCTCCGGCCCAAGGCACGGCGTTGATACAACTCGGCATAGCGAGGGAAAGCCCGAATCATGTGATCTGCATTGGCCATGAAGAAATGATCGAGCAGAAACAGGCAATCATTTTCCGAGAGATCTTCGGCAGGAATGCGCGACACGTCGAGAAAGCGGTCGCTGGCATTATGTTCGGTGTAGGCGCGCAACTGGAGGAGCAGGCTGGGCACGAGGTTGATGGTGCAGCGCATCTCCGGCACTTCCAGAAGATGCAGTGCCATGCCGTAGTAATCCTTGACGCCGTGCAGCCGCACCCAAGGCATGGGGTTTTCGCCGCTGACATCGTCGGGATAATACGGTTGATGTTGATGCCAAACGAATGTCAGTGCGAGGTCCGCCATACTGTAAAAGCTCCGTCCCACGTTTCGCCGCGTGACAACGGGGCGAGTTTATCGGTTATCTTAGGGCGCGGCTAAAACTATCTCCCCAGGTCAGCCGCGACGCGCAGCGCGAGGCTGGCCACGTTGAGCCGCGGGGTGCCGGCCAACCGACTTGATTTCCGAAAGCGCCCTGAGCCGGCCCGTGGCGCTATAGTATATCGGTTGTCGTCTATCGGCTATCGTCAGTCGGTTGGCCGGTAGACGAAAGCCGTTGATGAGGGAGCCATTGTGTCCACTACCCTGTTAGATAAACGAGAAGCGCGGATTCGCGCGATGTTCGGCAACATCGCTCGGCACTACGACTTGCTCAATCATTTGCTCAGTCTGAACATCGACCGCTATTGGCGTTGGCGCACCACACGCCTCGCGCCGCCGAGATTGGAGGCCGACGCCTCGCCGATCCTCGACGTTTGCACCGGAACCGGCGATCTTGCATTGGCTTACGACAAGGCTGCTAATCGTTCGCTGTCCATCGTCGGCGCGGATTTCTGTCTGCCGATGCTGCTGCCGGCTCGCGACAAAACGCAACGACGCCAGGCCGCCGAACGCATCCGCTACGTCGAAGCTGACGCCCAACGTCTTCCTTTTCCCGACGGCACGTTTCAGCTGACCACGGTGGCGTTCGGTCTTCGGAACGTGACCGATACGGATCGCGGCCTCTCGGAGATGGTGCGCGTGACTGAGCCGGGAGGTCGAGTCGCTATTCTGGAGTTTTCCAAACCGCGCCACTGGTTGTTCGGACGGCTGTACCGCTTCTATTTTCGCTGGATTCTCCCGTGCATCGGCCAAGTCGTCTCACGCAGCCGCGACAACGCCTACAACTACCTCCCCGCCAGCGTACTAGAGTTCCCCGACGGCGAGGCGTTGGCCGAGAAGATGCGCTGCCACGGCTTGACCGATATACGATGGCATCCCCTAACCTTCGGCATCGCCACGCTGTACGTGGGCATCAAATTCTGAAGGTCAACCGCTTCGCTCCCTCAGTCTCTCGATGGGCCAAGCTCTCCGTTGCAAGATTATTTAATCCGCCCGTTTTCGCTTCCCCTCGACCCCTTGTGGCGATAGAGTGAGGTTAATTCCACCCTGCCGCCCGTGTTCTCTGACTGGCGAGATGCATGATTTCCGACAACGACTCTCCCTCCGCGCCGCAACGTCCTAGCCGGATTCGTTACGGCGTTCTCGGTTTTGCCTGCGCGCTGTCGATGATTACCTATCTGGATCGCGTGTGCTTCGCCACGGTCGCTCCTCGCATCGGGGATGAGTTTGGCCTTAGCGAACGACAAATCGGATGGTTGTTCACCGCGTTCGCGTTGGCTTACGCCATGTTTGAAGTGCCAAGCGGTTGGTTGGGAGATGTGTTTGGCCCGCGACGCACGCTCATCCGCATCGTTCTGTGGTGGTCTCTTTTCACCGCTCTAACGGGAGCGATCTTCCCTCATCCCTCCTACCCCTGGTTGGCCTTCGCGGCGATGTTCTTTGTCCGCTTCCTCTTCGGTATGGGCGAGGCCGGAGCGTATCCAAACATTGCCCGAACCTTCCACAACTGGTTTCCGTTCGAGGAACGCGGCTTCGCGCAGGGGACGGTCTGGATGGCCGGGCGGCTGGCCGGAGGACTGTCCCCCTTCGCCGTACTGGCCTTGATGATTGATCGGACGACGCCGAACGGACACACCGTCGTCTTATGGCGACATACCTTCTGGATTTTCGGGATTCTCGGTGCAATATGGTGCGTGATCTTTTGGTGGTGGTTCCGCGATCGTCCCGAACAGCATCCGAGCGTCAATGGGGCCGAACTCGCGCTCATTCGCGGTCAAACGACCAGGGCCTTGGATTTATCCGAATCGAAAAAGCACGATTTGCCAGCGCTGGAAAAGCCGACGGAAATCGTCGGAGGACTCGCCTCGAAGTCGGCTCTTCAAATCTCGCCCGACGGTGTCGATGCCCTGCATTCGCAACGGCGCTCCCCCTCGGAGATCGACCCATTTACCGCCGAAGAAGAGATGCTGGCCGACGAAGGGGCATCGCACGCCAACGTACCCTGGATGCGGCTGATCGGCAGCGCAAACCTATGGTACCTGTGCCTGATGTACTTCTGCGCCTCCTACGGATGGTATTTCAACATCACTTGGCTGCCAAAGTATTTGGAAGCCACCTACGGCGTCACCAAGGAATCGCACGGATTCTGGACGATGAGCCTCCTGAGCGGCGCGCCGTTGTTGGTCGGTGCGCTAGCTTGCCTATGCGGAGGCCTCTTGACCGATGCCTTTATCCGCCGCACCGGGGATCGCAAATGGGGACGTCGGCTGTTCGGGGCGCTGGGGCACGGCGTCTGCGCTCTGTGCTATTTTGCCAGCTTGACAACTTCGTCGCCGTGGATGTTCGTGCTGGCCATTGCCCTGGCCGCTTTCTGGAACGATTTGACGATGGGTGCCGCGTGGGCCAGCTGTCTCGACATCGGTGGAAAATACTCCGGCATCGTCTCCGGCTGCATGAATACCATCGGCAATTTGGGAGGAGCCGCAGCCGGTATTTTGACGGGAGAGATCTTGCATCGCTACGGCTGGACGACGAATTTCATCCTTTTCGGATGCGTTTATCTCCTCGCCATGATGCTCTGGCTCCGCTTCGATGCCACCAAATCTATCGAGTCGGCCGAGCCGGATTGATACTGCACCCCTCCGGTTCGACACTCCTGCGACAGCCGAGGATCACCCATTCCTATCAAACTCCAGAAAAAACCTCGCAGGTCAATCCGAGTTAATTAGAATAACGGCGGAATCCTCCACACACATTCCGTCTTCAATCCGGGAGGCCGTGTCTTATGGCCGCAACCGTGACCATCCGCGATGAGGTTCATCGCGGGCCGCCCGATCTGGTCGTTCGCCTTCAAGGGAAAAACGGTCGCCGCCATGTGGCACGGCGACAACATCGTTGACGTAAAAAGGCAAAGCGCTGACTCTCAACGACAAAACGGTCGTCTCGCTCTGGCATCCCATCGAACAAGCGATGGAGGACATTCTCGCCTGGCGCGATTGGTTGGAACGACGTGAGGTAGTGCAGCCGAACGATCAATATCTGTGCATCGTACCGAAACAGACCGTCGCCGGCGGCGAGCGCGTCTTTCTACCCTTCGATGGCGATGGCACGCTGTCCATCGTCCTCAGCGAAGCGTTTCTGTTAGCCGACGATGCCAAAATCACTGACCCGACGATAATAAGTCAGATGAAACGATAACTCGTTCCCGCGCTCTAGGGGGCGCGATTCAGGACGCGGAGCGTCCGGACGTGCGTTCCCGCGCAGAGC